>RFKJ01000417.1 GCA_003694325.1 Deltaproteobacteria bacterium | reverse complement strand
GCCCACAGCTCCTGCTCGCGGGAGGCGGCGAGGTAGCCGTCCCGGGCCCGGTCCGCTTCGGCCGAAGAGTTGAAGCCCAGGTAGCCCGACACGCAGTGGTGGTTGGTGGCGATCAACCCGTCGGGGGACACGAAGCTGGCCGAGCAGAACCCGAGGGTGATGATGGCGCCCAGGGTCTCGCCCCGGGGGTCGGCGAGCTGGTCCACCGGCAGGGTCAGGCCCAGCTCCTGGAGGCGGTCGGCGTGGTCGGGGAGCTGCTCGGGCAGCCACATGCCCTCGTCGGCGTGGGCGGCGGGGAGCAGGCGGAGGGCAAGGGCGAGCACGGAGAACATGGGCACCTCGGGCAGGGGCCTGCTGCTATCGTCCCGAGGGGGTCGGGGCCGGCTATCCTGGACCGATGATCGCCTTCCTCCTGGCCTGCATCGGCCCCAGCGGCCTGCCCGACAGCGGCCCGCCCGACAGCGGCTCCCTCTCGGTGCTCACCTACAACGTCCACGGCCTGCCCGAGGCGGTCACCGGCGACGACACCCCGGCCCGGATGGCGGCCATCGCCCCGCTGCTGCCGGCCTTCCAGCTCGTCGGCATCCAGGAGGACTGGGACGCGACCAACCACGAGATCCTGGTGGCCGAGGCGCCCCATCCCATCCAGGAGTGGTTCGACGACAAGCTCGACGACTCCCGGTTGTACGGGGCCGGGCTCAGCCTGCTGGCGCCCGGCACCGAGCGGATGCTCCACGAGCAGCACTACAGCCGGTGCAACGGCGTGCTGGACGGAGCCAGCGATTGCCTGGCCAGCAAGGGGTTCCAGGTGCTGCGTCTCGACCTGGGTGGGGTGCAGCTCGACGTCTACAACACCCACCTGGAGGCCGGGCGAGGGGAGGAGGACGGCGAGGCGCGGGCCTCCAACGTCGCCGAGCTGCTGGCCGCCATGGACGAGCTGTCGACCGACCGGGCGGTGATCGCCATGGGCGACACCAACCTGCACGGCGACGATCCCGAGGACCAGCCCCTCATCCAGCAGCTCGTCGACGCCGGCCTGCGCAACGCCTGCGACGAGGTCGGCTGCCCCGAACCCGACCGCATCGACCGGATCATGGTCCGCGACGGGGGGGATGTTGCGCTGGCGGTGGACTCCTGGGCGGTGCCCTCGGGCTTCGAAGACGCCGATGGCGTCCCGCTCTCCGACCACGACCCGATCGCCGTCGTGCTGTCCTGGACGGTGCAGTAGGCTGGCGTGCTAAGGCCGGGCTTCGCCTGGAGTCCCGATGCCTGTCCCTGCACGTCCATCCGCCGCGGAGCGCGCCGGACTGGTCCAGCAGCTCACCGAGCTGGACACCCGCTTCTGGATCGTCAACACCATGGAGATGTTCGAGCGGCTGGCCTACTACGGCGTCCGCGCGGTCATCGCCCTGTACATGGTGCTGCCGCTGGAGAGCGGCGGTCCGGAGTTCTCCCACGTCCAGAAGGGGGCCATCTTCGCGGCCTGGGCGGCGGTGCAGTCGCTGCTGCCGATGTTCACCGGGGGCTTTGCCGACCGCTACGGCCACAAGCGGACGATCGCCTTCGCCATCGTGGTGAAGATCGCGGGCTACCTGGCCATGGCCCACTTCAAGAGCTACCCGCTGTTCTTCCTGGGCTGCGTGCTGCTGGCGGCGGGCACGGCGATCTTCAAGCCCGGCGTGCAGGGCACGCTGGCGGCGACCCTCAAGGAGAGCAACGCCAGTGTCGGCTGGGGGATCTTCTACCAGCTCGTCAACATCGGCGGCTTCCTGGGGCCGGTGCTCGCCGGCGTCCTGCGGATGATGGACTGGGTCTACGTCTTCTACGCCTGCGCCATCATCGTCAGCATCAACTTCCTGTGGTTGCCCTTCTACCGGGACCCCACCGAGGAGGCGTCGGGCCGGGCGGCATCGGCCGGCGGCGACGATGCGGCCCAGAAGCAGACCTGGGCGGAGCTGTCCCGGTCGGTGGCGAAGGAATCGGCCCTGCGGTGGGGGACCTTCTTCGCGGCGCTGGCCCTGGCCTGGTTCGTCGTGACCTTCGGCATCGGGGCCTTCGCCGCCAGCCTGACCGGGGTGGCCATCGACACGCCGGTGTCGGTGCCGCTCAGCCTGGCGCTGGCCGGGGTCGGCGGGGGGCTCTGCGTCGTGGCGCTGGTGGCGCCGCGGCTGTCGGGTGGGGAGTGGCTCGGCGATGCCGCGTTGTTCGCCGCCCTGGCCCTCAGCGTGGTCGTTCTGGCGGCCGGCTGGCACCACCCGCCGTCCGACGCGCTCGTCGCCGTCGGCCAGGCCCACGAGGGGCTGTGGGGGTTGCTCGGCAACTTCGCGGCCGGCGGCTCCTACCTGGGGCCCATGGGGGCGCTGGTCGGCGGCGCGCTGCTGCACTTCGCCCGCCGCAAGGCGGTCCTCGATGTGGGGCACGTCGACCCGGGCAGCGTGCTCATCGTCAGCGTCGCCGGGCTGTTCCAGCCACGGGTGCTGTGGTTCTGCCTGGTGTTCAGCGGATTCTGGCTGATGTTCAACCAGGTCTTCGACCTGCTGCCCAACGTCATCGACGACTGGGTCGACAGCTCGGGCATCATCGCCAGCCTGGGCCATGCCTTCCAGGTCCCGGCGGTGCCGACCCTGCTGGCCGTGCTGCTGGCGGCGCTGTGGGCCCTGGTGTGCGGGGCCATCGTGATGCTGGCCATCCGCCCGGACCGCCGCGACCGGACCGCCGTGGGGCTGGCTCCCTGGGCGGTGGCCGGCGTGGGGGTGGCCATGGCGAGCTGGTTCGCCCTCGCCCCGGTGGCCGGGCGGATCAGCGCCCGCCTGGCCGAGGGCGCGTGGGCCGGCACCCCGCTGCCCACCCTGGCGGGCCTGGTGCCGCTGCTCGGGGTGATGCTGGTCGTCGCCGCGGCCGGGCGCCTCGCCCGCCCCCCCGGCAAGCTGGTCGCCGGGGTGGCGTCGGTCCTGGCCTTCGTCACGGGGGCCTGGTGGCTCCACGGCCGGTTCGCCGACGCCGGACCCGCCCTGGTGGCCATGGCCGAAGCCGGCCAGCAGGTCAACCCCGAGTGGATGATCAACCTCAACCCCGGGCTCATCGTCTTCACGATGATCTTCTTCGCCTGGCTGTCCAGCTTCGTGCGGCCCCTCACCAGCATCCTCGTCGGCATGACCGTGGCCACCCTGGGCAGCGTCGTGGCCGGCACCGCGGTGGTCGGGTGGGTCACCCTGGCGGGGATCCTGGTGTTCAGCATCGGCGAGATGCTCAGCTCGCCCAAGAAGATGGAGTACCTCGCCAGCCTGGCACCCCGGGGGCAGGAGGGCCTGTTCATGGGCTACGCCAACGTGCCGGTGGCCATCGGCTGGATCTCGGGCAGCATCTTCGCGGGCAACCGGTACGAGGAAGCCGGCGACAAGGCCAACCTCGCCCGTCGCTACCTGGTGGAGGAGCGAGGCTGGACGGAGGCCGCCGCCGAGGCGCTGCCCCGCAGCGAGGTGGTGGAGACCCTGGCCCGCGAGCTGTCCACCACGGCCGCCGACGTCCGGCACCTGCTGTTCACCACCTACCACCCCGAGCGCCTGTGGATCGACATCGGGCTCATCGGCCTGACCAGCATCGTCGGCATGGTGATCTACGACCGGGTGCTGCGGCGCATCGACCGGGCGGCAGAGGCGTCGGGGACCCGGTGACCGGCTGCGGCCGCCTCGGCAGCACGGTCCGCATCCAGGGGGGCGCTCAGTCGTCGACCCACGCCAGGACCGCGGCCAGCCGGTCCTCGTCGCCCTCCTCGGCGTCGGGGTCCAGGTCGGGGTCCGGCAGCTCCGGGGTCACCGGTTCCACCAGCCGGTGGAGGCCTTCGAGCGAATCGAGGAGCGAGCAGCCCGGGCCGAAGCCCCACGAGCCCCAGCCGCCCCGGCTCTGGACGAACCGGGGCTGCATCAGGAACAGGTGGCGGCGGGCTCGGGTGAGCGCCACGTAGAGCAGCCGCCGCTCCTCCTCCATGGCGTCGGCATCGTCCAGGGCGTAGCCCGAGGGGAACCGGCCGTCGGCGAGCTGGAGGCAGAACACCGCGGTCCACTCCAGACCTTTGGCGCTGTGGATGGTCGACAGGGTCAGCCACTCGTCCTCGGCGTCGTCGGGTCGGGCCTCGGCGCTGTCGGGCGGGTCGAGGGTGAGGTCGGCGAGGAAGCTGTCCAGCTCGACGTGGCGGCGGGCCAGGAGCGGGACGGCCTCCAGGTCCCGCTCGCGCTTCCAGGCGTCGTCGTAGCGGTCCTCCAGCGTGGCGGCGACGGTGGCCACGGCGAGGCTGATCTGCTCGGGGAGCGCGGCGTCTCGGGCCCGGGCCACGACGTCGGCCAGCTCGGCGAGGGCCGGCCCGAACCGGCGCCGGGCGTAGGGCGCCGGGTCGAGGTGGGGAGGATCGGCCTGGAGGATGCCCCGCAGGATGCCGGCGGCGGTCTTGGGGCCGACGCCGGGCAGCCACTGCAACACCCGGTCCCAGGCCAGCTCGTCGCGGGGGTTGGCCACGACCCGCAGCAGGGCGACGACGTCCTTGATGTGGGCCGCCTCGGCGAACCGCAGGCCGCCGAACTTCCGAAACGGGATGTTGGCGCGGGTGAGGGCGCCTTCCAGGGCCGCGGAGTGGAAGCCCGACCGGAACAGCACCGCCTGGTCGGTCAGCGACACGCCCTGTTCGCGGAGGGCCAGCACGTTGGCGACGATGAACTCGGCCTCTTCGGCCTCGTCCTCGACGTCGACCAGCCGGGGGAGGCGGCCGTCGGCCCGGGGGCTGCGCAGGCGCTTGTCGAAGCCCTCGCGGGCCGAGGCCAGGACCGCGTTGGCGAGGTCGAGGACCGGCTGGGTGCTGCGGTAGTTCGTCTCGAGCACCGTCTGGCGGACGTCGGGGAAGACCCGCGGAAATTCGAGGATGTTGGCGACCGTCGCTCCCCGGAAGCCGTAGATCGACTGCGCTTCGTCCCCGACGACCATCAGGTTGCCGTGGCTGGTGGCCAGCAGGGCGGCGATGTGGCCCTGCACCCGGTTGGTGTCCTGGTACTCGTCGACCAGGACGTGGCGACAGCGGCCGGCGATGTCCCGTCGGGCCGCCGGATCCTCCCGGAGCAGGCGCCGCAGGAGCACCAGCAGGTCGTCGAAGTCCACCAGGTCGCCGCGCTGCTTGCGGTCGGCGTAGGCCCGGGCGACCCGCTCGATGTCGGGCAGGTCGTCGACGAAGCGGGGGGCGATCCGCTCGACGGCGTCGGCCAGGCTCTCGCCGGTGTTGGCTGCCCGGGAGATCACCTTGAGCAGCGTGCCCTTGTTGGGGAACCGACGGCGACGGTCGGCCAGCCCCAGGTCCTGGCGGACCAGCGACAGCAGGCTCTCGGCGTCGTTGCGGTCCATGACGGTGAAGTCGGAGCTGCGGCCGACCCGCGCCGCGTGGGGGCGCAGCGTGCGGCTGGCGAAGGCGTGGAAGGTGCCACCGCGCACCCGGCGGGCGGCGGGGCCGACCAGGCGGCTGGCCCGCTCCAGCATCTCGCCCGCGGCGCGCCGGGTGAAGGTGAGCAGGACGATGCCGCCGGGATCCTCTCCCTGCTCCACCAGCCAGGCGACCCGGTGTACCAGCGTCCGGGTCTTGCCGGTGCCGGCACCGGCGACCACGAGGTGGAAGCCCCCGGGGGCGGTGACCGCCTC
>RFKJ01000416.1 GCA_003694325.1 Deltaproteobacteria bacterium | reverse complement strand
CTTCGACGAGCACACCGGCCTGCCGCTGTCGGCCTGGGGCCCCCCCATCGCCCTGGGCAGCCTGGAGAGCGGCGCCCAGGTGGAGGCCGCGCTGGTGGCCTTCCTGTCCCGCCACCCCGACCTCGTCGGCGTGCCCCTGGACCAGCTCGCCCTGCAGACCATCGCCCGGGACGAGGGGCGGGACGCCTGGACGGTGCAGCTCGTGCAGGTGGCTCCGGCCGGCTTCGACCTCGCCGACCCCCGGGTGCGCGGCGACCACCCCCTCGACCCCGACGCGGTCCTCGACCCCTACGGCACTGGTGGCGGGCTCGTCGACGACCAGCCGTCCTTTGCTCCGCTCCTCGCGGCGGAGGGCGTGGCCGTGGAGGGGGCCGTCGCCCGGTTCCGGGTGGTGTCCGACCGGCTGGTCTGGTTCTCGGCCCGAACCCGGCCCCAGGCCTCCGAGCCGGTCGGTGCCCCCGCCCTGTCGGCGGCCGACGCCGTCGCGGTGGTGCAGGCCGACGGGCCGGTGCCGGAGGTGGAACACGCGCTGGTCGGCACCCGCCTGCTGGTCATGCCCCTCGATCTCCTCGGGGCGGGTTTCCAGGATCGCCTGGTCTACGAGGTGCGCACCCGCACCACCACCCCGGCGGGTCTCTGGGTCAGCTACGTCGACGCCGGCACCGGCCGGTTCCTGGCCGCCCACAACCTCGTCCGGTACGTCAGCGGCACGGTGACCGGCACCCACGACACCCGCACCGTCGACGGCGACTTCTCTGACAGCCCGCTGGTCGAGCTGCGCCTGACCGGCGACGTGGACGGCGACACCACCACCACCGACGCGACCGACGGCAGCTACGACCTGCCCGACAGCAGCACCGTCAGCGCCGCCCTCTCCGGCACCATGGTGCAGGTGTACAACCAGTCGGGCGCCGAGGCGGCGGTCAGCTTCTCGGGTGACTTCCTGTGGACGGACGAGGACGCCACCCAGGCCGAGATCGACTCCTACGTGTTCATCAACCAGGTCTACGACTGGAAGGATGCCCACGCCCCCGAGGTCACGTACAACCGCATCCGCAGCAACGTCAACATCAACAGCTCGTGCAACGCCTACTTCGACGGCAGCGTCAACTTCTACAAGGCCGGGGGAAGCTGCAACAACACCGGCCGCATCGCCGACGTGGAGTACCACGAGTGGGGTCACGGCTTCCACTACTACAGCCTGGAGTCGGGCAGCTTCGACGGCAGCGTCTCCGAGGGCATCGGCGACTTCGTGGCAGCCCTGCAGACCGGTGACTACCGGATCGGCCCCTACTTCTACACGTCGGGCGGCTACATCCGGGAGCTGGAGACCGACCGCTCCTACCCCGACGACGTCACCGGAGAGGTCCACTCCGACGGGCTCATCTATGCCGGGGCGATGTGGGACCTGTGGCAGCGGCTGGTCTCCGACCTGGGAGAGGAGGAGGGCTACGCCGTCACCAGCCGGATCTTCAAGGACATGATCAAGCTGGGGCCCGACATCGCCGAGAGCTACGACGCGGCCATCCTGGCCGACGACGACAACGGCGACCTCAGCGACGGCACGCCGCACCAGTGCGCGATCATCGAGAGCTTCGCCGCCCACGGGCTGGGACCCAGCGGCGGCGGCAGCCTGCTCGCCCTCAGCCACGAACCGCTGGCCAACCAGCCCCCGGGGGCGTCCGGCTACCCGGTGGCGGCCGACCTGCTCAACCTCGCCCCGGACTGCCTGGACTTCGAGGTGAGCAGCGCCGTCGTCCGCTACAGCGTCGATGGGGGCGTGACCTGGGAGGAGGCGCCGCTGACCGCGGGCAGTGATGCCGTGGAGGGCAGCATCCCGGCCCAGCCCGCCGGCACCATCGTCCAGTACTACATCGAGGCCGACACCCCCGACGGCTCCCAGGTCTCGGTGCCCTCCGGGCGGTTCATCAACCCCTTCACCTTCGTGGTCGGCGACCTCGTCGAGCTGTACTGCGAGGACTTCGAGAGCGACGACGGCGGCTACGAGCACGCGCTCCTGGAGGGGGTGGACCAGGTCGGTGCCGACGACTGGATCTGGGCGAGCCCCGCCGGCTACGCCGACGACCCCACGGAGGCGGCCTCGGGCGTCTACGTCTGGGGCAACGACCTCGGGGGGGGCAACTACAACGGCGAGTACCAGCCCGACAAGCACAACCGCCTGTGGACGCCGCCCATCGACGTCAGCGGCTACGACACGGTGTTCCTGCAGTACAACCGCTGGCTGGCGGTGGAGGACGGCTACTGGGACACGGCCCAGGTGGTGCAGCTCGACGACCCCGAGAGCGTCGACGACTACCTGGTCCTGTGGGAGAACTACGCCAGCCCCGGCGGTCGCTCGGTGGACCACAGCGAGCACACCCGGGACGAGCAGTGGACCCCGCATACCCTCCAGGTCGAGGTCCCCGAGACCGGGCAGCTTCGCGTCGGGTGGGACATCATCAGCGACGCCGGCCTGGAAATGGGCGGCTGGAACATCGACGACGTCTGCGTCTACGCCCTGCTGGACACCCCGGTGGGCGACACCGGCGGTGACACCGGCGGGCCGGCCGGCGACGGTGGCGCCAGCGGGGGAGACGGGGGGAGCGCCGATGGCGGCGTCGACACGGGGGTGACCGGGTCCGACACCGGCGGCAGCGCGAGTGTGGATGGCGGGTCGGCGGCCGATGACGGAGAATGGGCCGTCGAGCCTGCGGGCGGCTGCGCCTGCTCCCACGCGGCGCCGACACGGCCGGCGTGGTGGTCGATCGGCGCGCTGCTGGTCGGCCTGGTCGGAGTTCGGCGGCGCCGGTGAGAGCCGCGCTGGTCGGACTGGCGCTGGTGCTCGGGGGGATGTCGGGGCCCGCCGCGGCGACTCGGGACCCGCCCCCCTACCGCGAATCCCTCGCCGCCCAGGTTGCGGGCGAGGCGGGGGCGCTCAACGCCCAGGGGCGCCATGCCGACGCCCGACGGCTCTGCCGGCGGTTCACCCGCGCCTTCGGACCCTTCCCGATCGTGCTCTACGAGGAGGCCTACGCCTGGAACCTCGAGGGGCGCCTGGACGAGGCGCTGGAGCTGTACAGCCGGGCCATCGAGCTGGACCCGGAGCTGGTGACGGCTCGCTACGACCGGGCCGAGATCCTGCTGATGCGGGGAGACCTCGACGCCGCGGAGGCGGACCTGCAGGTCGTCGCCCGCCTGCGCCCCGACCACTGGGCGGTCCACCTGCGCCTCGCCGAGATCGCGGGTCGGCGCGGGGACGTCCAGGCGCTCGAGGCCCAGCTCCTCGACACGATCCGCAGCGGCATGGACTGGGGCGTGCTGGTGGGCGATCCCGCCTGGGAGCGCCTCGCGGCCGACGACAAGGCCGGACCCGTCCTCAAGCGGCTGCTCCACGTCTACGGCGATCCGGCGATCTACGACCAGCTCCTGCATCCCCCCGCGGAGTGATCCCCGAGCCGCCGGCCCCGGCGGGGCGGTGGCGGCCGGATCGAGGCCGGGAAACGCGGGAAGGCCCCGCCGCCCCGGTGAAGACCGGGCGACGGGGCCTCGCGGTGCTCAGGTCCGCGCGCGCTCAGTGATCGTGATCGTCGTCGTCGTCGGCGGCCTCGGCGACCATGGCCTCGGTGGTCAGCAGCAGGCCGGCCACGCTGGCGGCGTTGGTCAGAGCGCTGCGGGTCACCTTGGTCGGGTCGATGACGCCGGCGGCCACGAGGTCCTCGTAGACGCCGGTGCGGGCGTTGAAGCCCTCCTCGCCGTTGCGCACCCGCTCGACGACGATGCTGGGCTCGACGCCGGCGTTGAGGGCGATCTGCCGGAGGGGCTCCTCGCAGGCGCGGCGGATGATGTCCACGCCGAAGGACTGCTCCTCGCTGACCTCGAGGTTGTCGAGGGCGCGGGTGGCCCGCAGCAGCGCGACACCACCACCGGGCAGGATGCCCTCCTCGACCGCGGCGCGCGTCGAGTGCATGGCGTCCTCCACCCGGGCCTTCTTCTCCTTCATCTCGACCTCGGTCGCCGCGCCGACCCGGATGACGGCCACGCCGCCGGCCAGCTTGGCCAGGCGCTCCTGCAGCTTCTCCCGGTCGTAGTCGCTGGTGGTCTCCTCGATCTGCCGCCGGATCTGGGCGATGCGGCCCTGGATGTCGGCTTCGGTGCCGGCGCCGTCGACGATCGTGGTGTGGTCCTTGGTGATGACCACCTTCTTGGCCTGGCCGAGGTCGGACAGCTCGATGTTCTCCAGCTTGATGCCCAGCTCCTCGGCGATGAGCTTGCCGCCGGTGAGCACGGCGATGTCGCCGAGCATCTGCTTGCGGCGGTCACCGAAGCCCGGGGCCTTGACGGCGGCGGCCTGCAGGGTGCCGCGCAGCTTGTTGACGACCAGGGTCGCCAGGGCCTCGCCCTCGACGTCCTCGGCGATGACCAGCAGCGGGCGGCGGGAGTTGTGGACCTTCTCCAGCAGCTTCATGAGATCCCGCATCGACGAGATCTTCTTCTCGTGGATGAGGATGTAGGGGTCCTCGAAGACCACCTCCATGCTCTCGGGATCGGTCACGAAGTAGGGGCTGAGGTAGCCGCGGTCGAACTGCATGCCGTCCACGGTCTCCAGCTCGGTCTCCAGGCCCTTGGCCTCCTCGACCGTGATGACGCCCTCGCGGCCGACCTTGTCCATGGCCTGGGCGATCATGTCGCCGATGGTGCTGTCACCGTTGGCCGACACGGTACCGACCTGGGCGATCTCCTTGCTGTCGGAGACCTCCTTGCTCTGCTTGCGCAGGTCCTCGACGATGGCATCGACCGCCTTGTCGATGCCCCGCTTCAGCTCCATGGGGTTGTGGCCGGCGGCCACCAGCTTGAGGCCGGTGCGGAAGATGCACTGGGCGAGCAGGGTGGCGGTGGTGGTGCCATCGCCGGCGATGTCGGAGGTCTTGGAGGCGACCTCCTTGACCATCTGGGCGCCCATGTTGACGAACTTGTCCTCGAGCTCGACCTCCTTGGCGACGGTCACGCCGTCCTTGGTGACGACCGGCGCGCCCCAGGACTTCTCGATGACCACGTTGCGGCCCTTGGGGCCCAGGGTCACCTTGACGGCGTTGGCGAGGGTGTCGACGCCTTCGAGCACCTTGGCCCGAGCGTTGACATCGAAGAGGATCTCCTTGGCAGCCATGGCTTGCCTCCAGTTCGGAGTGGGGATTTTTCGTGTGGAGATTCGTGGTGGGGTTGTGGGTCAGCGAAAAGGCTGCGAGGATCAGTCCTCGATGATCCCCAGGATGTCGTCCTCGCGCAGGATGAGGCGCTCTTCGCCGTCGACCTTGATCTCGGTGCCCGCGTACTTGCTGAACACGACCTTGTCGCCGACCGAGACGGTCAGGGGAGTGACGTTGCCGTCCTCGGAGACGCGGCCGTTGCCGACGGCGAGTACCTCGCCCTGCACCGGCTTCTCCTTGGCCGTCTCGGGCAGGAACAGGCCGCTGGCGGTCTTGCTGGGCTCTTCCACGCGCTTGATGAGGACACGGTCGAACAGGGGACGGATGTTCATGAGGGACCTCCGGGACACCTGCATGGCAGGGCCTACGGGATGAGGAGATGCGACCCGAGCGTCGAGTTCCGCTCGGCCGCGAGAGGACGTGAGCCTTGGACGTGTCCGGTCCGGCCCG
>RFKJ01000415.1 GCA_003694325.1 Deltaproteobacteria bacterium | reverse complement strand
GACAGCGCGTCGAGGCGGCCGGAGGTGGCGGCGAGGCGGCGGCGGCGGCGGTCGATGTCCCGCTCCGCGGCCTGCACCAGCCGGGTCCACAGGTCGTCACACCGGATCCGGGCTTCGTCCACCCGCCGCCCCGGGTGGCGCAGGCCCAGGCGCAGGCGGTCGAGCTGCTCGCGGCGCCGCCGGAGATCCCGCCGCATGGCGGCATCGAGGCGCTGCGCCTGCTCGTCCACCCAGGCCCGCAACGCGTCCCGCTCCGGCACCACCAGCTCCGCGGCGTGGGACGGCGTCGCCGCCCGCACGTCGGCCACCAGGTCCGCGATGCTGACGTCGGTCTCGTGGCCCACCGCGCTCACCACCGGCACCGGGCTGGCGGCGATGGCCCGGGCCACGGCCTCGTCGTTGAAGGCCATGAGGTCTTCCTGGGAGCCCCCGCCGCGGCCGACGATGATGACGTCGACCCGGCCGTCGCGACCCAGCCGCTCCAGCGCCGCCACGATCTCCTCGGCCGCCCCCTCGCCCTGGACGCGGCAGTTCGCCAGGAACACGGGGATGGAGGGGAATCGTCGCCCCAGCACCTTGAGGATGTCGTGCAGGGCCGCGCCCGACGCCGAGGTCGCCACGCCGATGGCCCGCGGCAGGGCCGGTAGGGAGCGCTTCCGTTCGGGGGAGAACAGCCCCTCGGCGGCCAGCTTCGCCTTCAGCTCCTCGAGCTGGCGCTGGAGGTCCCCTTCCCCGGCGTGCCGCAGCTTGCGGACCAGCAGGTTGTACTTGCCGTGGGGCGGGTAGATGTCGAGCTGCCCGGCCACGAGCACTTCGTCCCCGACCCGCGGCTGCCACCGCATGGCCCGGTTGGCTCCCCGGAACATCACGCAGTTGAGCACGGCATCGCGGTCCTTGATGGCGAAGTACCAGTGGCCGGAGCGGTGGGCGGTGAACCCCGCCACCTCCCCCCGCACCAGGACGTCGGAGAAGCAGCCGGTGAGGAGGTCCTTGAGTTGGCGGGTCAGTTCGCTGACCGTCAGGGGCTGCGGCACGAGGGCTCCGGGGACTGGGACCCGCGATGGGGACCGGGAGGGGACGCGACCGGGTTCGGCGGCCGGGCCGGGTCGGCCGCCGGAACGCCCCGGCAGGCGGGCGCACACCGTCCTATGCTGCCGGGCGCAGACCTCCAATGAACCACCTCCGCGCCTTCCTCGTCCTCGTCGCCCACCTGCTCCTGTTGCTGCTGGGTACGCCGGGGCTGGACCTGATGAAGCCCGAGGACTTCGACGAGCCGGCGGAACAGGAGGCGGCGCGGGCCCGCCACGGGCCGCTGCTCGGCGCCCTGCTCGTCGAGATCGCCTGGGTGGACGAGCACCTGCGCCTGCCCGTCTACGAGCGGGTGGCCCCCATCCAGCGCCCGTTCCGCGCACGCCAGAGCTGGCACCTGTACCGCGATGGTCCCGACCGGGTCCGGCGCCTGGAGATCCGGGTCGATGGCCGGCTGGTCCATCGCAGCGCCGACCCGGCCCATGCCTGGGGTGCCGCCTGGCTCCGCAACCGGCGGATCCGCCCGGTGATGCAGGCCGTCGCCCGCCGGCCCGGGTCTCCCAACCGGCGGGGCATGGTCCGGGCGATCATCCACGCCGCCCGCCGCGACTTTCCCGAAGCCGGCGAGATCACCGTCACCGCCACCCGGGCGCCGTTTCCCGGAACCGAGGCAGCGCCCACCCACCGCTATGTCGCCGTCGCTCCCGACTGGGCGGTGGTCGAGGAGCGGGCCCCATGGTGAGGGCGGCGTGGGGGTGGTGGCTGCGGCGCACCGGCCGGCAGATGGATGCCCGAATCCTGGCGCTGCTGCGCATCCTCGTCTGCCTCTGCGTCGTCGCCGACCTGCTGCGGATCGCCCAGCTCGGGCTGGTCGACGACATCTTCCGGCTGTACGAAGACGGCGGGATCAACGCCCACCCCGACCGGGCCGCCGTAGTCATCGATCTCTTCGGTCCCGACGGGGGGATCCTCACGTTCTGGGTGACGGTCGCCGCGCTGACCCTGGCGATGGTCGGGCTGTGGACCCGGCCGGCCCTGCTGGTCGGGATCCTGGCCCATGCCCAGCTCGGACACCTCTACAACCCCGGCGACCGCGGCATCGACCGGATCCTGCGCACCGTCCTGTTGATCCTGCTGTTCAGCGGTGCCCATCGCCGGTTCGCCCTGGGGCTGCGCCTGTTCGGGCAGCCGGCTGCTGCCCGGGTCCCCGCCTGGCCGGCCGACCTGGTGCGCTGGCTGATGGTGATGGTCTACCTGTCGGCCGGCATCGCCAAGATCGCCCAGCAACCCGCCTGGCTGGGCGCAGCCCGATGGCCGGTGGTGTACCGGATCATGACCGATCCCATGGCCGGACGCGTCGACCCGGTGACCACCCAGGGGTGGTGGTGGTTGTGGACCCTCATGGGATTCGCCACGATCGCCGTCGAGCTGGGTTCCCCGCTGCTGCTGACCCGCTTCGCCCGGTACTGGTCACTGCTGGCGCTCTCGATGCATGCCGGGATCTTCCTGGGCATGGACCTCGGCATGTTCAGCCTGGGGATGGCCAGCCTCCATGTCCTGCTGCTCGCCCCCTGGCTGCTGCCGCTGCTCGACTCGGTCCCGGCACTGAGGAACCCGGCGCTGAGGAACCCGGCACTGAGGGACCCGACGCTCAGGACCCGGCCGGCTGCCGCCCCACCGGGCGACGCCGCCGACGGCGCCCCATCGCCGACAGCCCCCCCCACGCGACCAGGGTGAGCAGGGCCACGGGCGCCACCCCCAGCACGATGCCGAGGCGCGCCGGCTCGTAGGCCAGCTCGACCTCGTGGTGACCGGCGGGCACCGGCAGCCCGCGGAAGGCGAACGCGGTCCGGACCAGCGGCACCTCCTGGCCGTCCACCCGCGCCACCCAGCCCGGGTAGAAGGTGTCCCGCTGGACCATGAGGGCATCGGAATCGGCGTCCACGACGAACCGCAGCGACGTGCCGGTCTCCTCGACCAGGCGAGCCTCGCCGGCCGAGGTGTCCCCGCCCGGCTGGCAGGCCCCCACCGGCAGGGTCACCCCCTCGGGCAGCTCCACCAGGGGGCGATCCGGGTCGAGGCGCGCCAGGGCCGCCACCGGGTCGGCATCGATGGCGTCGGTGGTCGTCGGCAGGGCGCAGGACACCAGCCAGGCCGGCGGCTTCGTCTCGACGTTCTCATAGAGGTGCACCCGGCCGTCGGCCGTATCGGCCACCCACCGCAGCCCCGCCGCGTCCAGCCGCTCGTCGTCCACCCGGTGCACCGAGGTCAGCCAGCGGACGCCGAGCAGGTCGACCAGTTCGGGCCGGGCGAGGAGGCGGTCCCACTTGACGATGCCCTTGTCGCCGACGTCGAGCCCCACCCGCCACAGCAGCACCTCGGTGCGCAGGATGAGCAGCGGCGTGGTGAGGATCACGTCCCGGGTGCCGTACAGCAGCCCCAGCGACGAGGTGATCACCTGGACGTCGAGTTCCGGGTCGATGCGCCGGTCCACCACCGTCAGGCGGTCGGGCCGGTCGAGGTCGACGTATTCGAGCAGCTCGGGGCGACTCTCGACGAAGGACCGGGGATATCGGCCGTTGTATCCGGCCCCGAAGCGCCACAGGTCCAGGTAGAGCAACCCGGCCAGCGCCAGGGCGGTGCGACCGGCCCCCCACCGGTCCCGCAGGCCGAGCAGCAGGGCCACACCGCACACCATGCCCACCGGCCACAGCACCCGGGGCGACCACGGGGCGGTGCTCCGCGCCAGGTCGGCGACGATGCGGTCGACCTTGGCCGGGATCTCGTCGGGATCCTCCGGTTCCGGGCCCGGGAACAGCACGTCCCGCAACGGGTGGTCGGCGATCTCGGGAGGCGGTGGCGGGGTGTCGAGGTCCCGCAGGAAGTGGGCGGTGAGCGCCTGCCGCAACGGGGTCTCGGCCAGCGCCAGGCCCAGCCGGGCCGCGCCAAACGCCACCGCCAGCACGACCGCCAGGCCGACGAGGACCCGGCGCAACCGCCGCAGCCGGTCGGCCGGCAGGGCCACCACGGCGTGGACCCCGGCCGCGGTCAGCACGCTGAACGCCATGGTCAGCAGCAAGCTGAACCGCACCGGGAAGCGGAAGCCCGACAGGCCCGGCAGCTTGCGCAGCAGCGGCCAGGCCGGGGTGGCGTTGCCCAGCATCAACACCGCGCTGCCCCCGACCACCAGCCACCAGAACCACCATCGCCGGCGCATGGCGCCCGCGACGGCCACGACGATGGCCGGGACCCCCAGGAAGAAGCACATCTCCCAGTGGTTGAGACCCTGGCCCCAGTAGCCCGGCCCCCGGTGGTAGTAGGTCTCGGGCACCAGGGAGGGCGCGTCGTGGCCGAACAGGTCGGGAAGGGCGGCGCCCAGCAGCTCCTGGGGCGGCATCGCCCCGATGTTGGCGAACAGGGCATCGACCCCGCCGTCGCGCAGTCCCTGGTGGGACAGCTCGAGGGTGGCGACGAGCTGGGGGCTGGCCGCCAGCAGGCCCAAGCCCATGGCGAGCGCGAAGGGCAGGATCTGGCGGCGCCACAATGCCGTCGCCCCGCAGAGCATCAGGCCGAAGGCCGCCGCCTGGGGGTGCCCGGCGGTGGCCATCATGAAGCCGGCGATCCCCAGCCAGGCCCACCGCCCCGCGACGATGGCCCACAGTGCCCACGGCAACCATGCGAGCGCGTTCTGCATCCCCAGGTACACCGTGTGGGAGGCCATCACCCCCGAGAAGGCAAAGGCGACGCCGCCGGCCAGGGCGGCCTCGGGCCGCAGCTTCAGGCTGCGGGAGAGCTGGAAGGCGCCGAGTCCGGCCCAGAAGGTGTGCAGCAGGACCGCCTGGTTCAGTGCCAGCGCCGGCGGCAACAGGATGAACAGCAGCATGGTCGGCGGGTAGAAGACGCCGGCCTGGCCGTCCGCCATCATCGGAAAGCCGTTGCCCACCGCCGGGTTCCACAGCGGCACCCGGCCGGCGGCCCACTCGCTCGCCGCCCACACCCGCCAGGGCATGTGGTGGTGGCGCAGGTCATGGGCCCAGAAGACGCCGCTTCCCACCGCGGCGTCCGCCGCCCACAGCACGGTCAGGACCAGGAGCGCCGCCGACGCCCACAGCAGCCAGCGCCGGTCCCCGGCGGCCGAGGCAGCGGCGGTGGCTTCTGCGGGAGACCCCGCGGCGACGGGCGGGACCCGGGCGGGGCG
>RFKJ01000414.1 GCA_003694325.1 Deltaproteobacteria bacterium | reverse complement strand
CCGTTGCCACCGGACCTCGTCGCCCGAGGTCTCTCCGCCGGACGCCCCGCCCTCCTCGGCGGCGGCCGCGTCGTCCCGGGCCTGCCGGGCCACGGCCATCATGCTGCCGTGTCGCCCGAAGATCGCCTCCAGGGCCTCCGCCAGCGTCTCCTCCATGGCGATGTGGTTGTCGAAGGACACGATCACCCGCTTCAATTCGGGGAGCTGGCTGCTCTCGGCCTGCAGGTAGAGGGGCTCGACGTACAGCAGGCTGTCGCCGATGGGGATCACCAGCAGGTTGCCCCGGACGACGCGGCTGCCCGACTGGCTCCACAGGGTGATCTGCTGCGAGATCACCGGGTCCTGGTCGATGCGGGACTCGATCTGGCGCGGCCCGTAGATGAGCTTGTGCTTGGGGAACTGGTAGAGGATGAGCCGGCCGTAGTGTTCGGGATCGCAGCGGGCCGCCAGCCACGAGATCATGTTGTCCCGGTTGGTCGGCACGAACGGGATCAACAGGATGAACTCCGCGGACTCCTCCCCGGGCAGCTTCATGATCAGGTAGTAGGACTCCATGGCCTGGTCCTGGCCGGCGTACAGCTCGGTCGGCAGGTCCCACATGTCCTCCTTGTTGTAGAAGACCGTGGGATCGACCATGTGGTAGGCCCGGTACATCGCGGCCTGGACGTTGAAGAAGTCCTCGGGGTAGCGCACGTGGTCGCGGAGGGCCGGCGGCAGGTCGGACATCGGGCGGAAGGCGCCGGGCAGCACCTTGCTCCACGCCGCGATGATCGGGTCGCTGTCGTCGGCGATGTAGAACGAGACCCGCCCGTCGTAGGCGTCCACGACCACCTTGACCGAGTTGCGCATGTAGTTGAACCGGCCGTCGGCGGTGTTGCCGGCCGGCTCGCTGTAGGGGTAGGTGCCGGCGGTGGTGTAGGCGTCGATGATCCACATGATGCGGCCATCGGCGATGACCATGTAGGGGTCGCGGTCGAACTTCAGGAACGGGGCGAGGTGCTGGGCCCGGTCGCGGACCCGCCGCCGGAACATCACCCGGCTCTCGTCCGTCAGGTACTGGGAGAGCAGGATGTCGATGTTGCCGAACCAGGCGGAGAACAGGGCCTTGCGGAGCAGCCCCCCGACGGGCACGCCCCCGTCGCCGGCGTAGGTCGTGTAGGCGTTCTCGTCGCCGACGGGGTAGTCGAATTCCTGCGCCCCCGTGCGGACGAAGACGTAGTCGTCGGTCAGCTCGCCGTAGTAGATCTCGGGGCGATCGATGCGCAGGCCGGAGCGCTGCAGGGCCGGGTCGATCACCGGCGGGATGTCTCGGATCAGCAGCTCCGGCAGCCCCTCGCGGGTGACCACGTTGACCGGGCTCATGGCCGCGCCGTAGCCGTGGGTGTACTGGAAGTGCTCGTTGACCCAGCTCCGGGCCTGGGCCGGGAGGCGGTCGGTGTTGAGCTCCCGGGCCGACAGCATCACCTGGCGGACCCGGTCGTCGATGACGTAGCGGTCGATGTCGACGTCGTTGAAGTCGTAGTACAGGCGGATCTCCTGGATCTGCCCGTAGGTGGTGAGCAGGGGGCGGTCGTCCCAGATCCGGATGTTCTCGACGGTCTCGGGGTTGTCCGCCAGCTCGGCGGCGGTGAGGTCGGCGTCGGCGTCGAAGGGCTTGACCTCGATCCGGTCGAGGGCGTAGGCCTTGTTGGTGGCCGCGATGTTGCGCTGCAGGAACTCCCGCTCCAGTTGCAGCTCGTTGGGGCCGACGTACCAGTCCTGGATCGCCGATGGCAGGAACCCGCTCGCCGTCGCCCGCAGCAGGAACCAGCCCAGCAGGATCCCGCCGGGCAGCGCCAGCCCGCGTCGCCCCGCGGCCACCACCAGCCCGGCGGCGGCGACCACCGCCAGCAGGGCGACGGCCGTCAGGCCGGGGATCCGGGCCGTCACGTCGGCGTAGCCGGCTCCCCACACGACGCCGTGGTGGGAGAACAGGGTCTCGTAGCGGGCCAGCCACGCACCGAGACCGGCGAGGAGCAGGCCGAGGGCTGCCAGCACCAGCAGGTGCCGCCGGGCCGGCGCCGACAGGGTCGGCTGGTGCTGCATGCCGACCACGTCCCGCAGGACGTACCAGGCCCCGACCGGCAGGGCGGTGAGGATCAGCGCGGCCATCCCGGTGGCCTGGACGAGCTGCAGCACCGGGAGGGTGAACACGTAGAAGCCGAGGTCGTGGCCGAACACCGGGTCGGTCTCGCCCCAGGGCACCCGACCCAGCCACAGCATCACGGTCTCCCAGGTGCTGGCGGTCATGGCCGCCACCAGCAGGGCCGGCAGCAGGACCGCGCCCCCCAGCGCGACCCGCAGGGCGCTGCGCAGCCACCGCGGCCCGGGCCGCAGCTCGGCCAGGGCCGCGTCGAGCCGGACGAGGTCCATGGGCGCGGTGCGCACGGCCACCCGCAGGTTCACCGCGACGAAGGCCGCCGTCAGCAGGAAGCTCGCCAGCCACATGCCGACCCGCAGGCCGAGGATGCGTTCGTAGACCGGCAGGTAGCCCAGCGACTCGAACCACAGCCAGTCGACGGCGATGTCCACGCCCGCGGCGTTGAT
>RFKJ01000413.1 GCA_003694325.1 Deltaproteobacteria bacterium | reverse complement strand
GGATACTCCCACCCCCACGCGACGTGATGGCCCCGGGTGACCCCATCCCCCGTGCTCCCGCAGAGGGCGGCGATTAGCTGTCCGAGGCGGAAGCTGAGATTCCTTGTCCTGCCGATGTAGGACAGCTTGCCACCAACGTAGACGGCATAGAGCCCCTCGACACCAATGAGCGCCTGCGGGATCCCGTCGTGCAGGACGAGGTCTTCCCAGGACAGGGTGTAACTCGGGGGGACTCTTAGGAACTCTTGCAGGGACATCGGAGCCTCGACGTCGCTATCGTACCACGGCGGGTGCTGGCCTCTACCCGTGTGAGAGTGCAGTCAGCCACTCCACGACCTCGCCCATCTCCTCCCCGCCGACCACGCAGAAAGTTCTAAAATCATCCAGTCTGGCCGACCACATGACAACCCCCCGTCGCGACCGCGGCGGGGGGTTCGTCGTGGCGGCCACCGCCCCGAAGCAGGTCCTCGCGACCCGGGGTCGCTCGTCGGCGGGCAGCGCGCTGCCCGCCCAGGCTGGATGCGTGGGCCCCCACCGCACCGGGTGCTATCTTCATCGCCCCGTGCGCCCCCGGGAGCGCAGGCATGGTGGTGCGGTGGACGTCGGGCCGCCGGACGAGGAGCTTGAACATGGCGAGCACCAGGCCGAAGAACGGCAACGGCGCAACCCTGGGCTTCGAGGAGAAGCTCTGGAAGATGGCGGACAAGCTCCGCAACAACATGGACGCCGCCGAGTACAAGCACGTCGTCCTGGGGCTCATCTTCCTCAAGTTCATCTCGGACGCCTTCGAGGCCCGGCACGCCGAGCTGCTGGCCGAGGTCGACCAGGGCGCCGATCCCGAGGATCCCGACGAGTACCGGGCCGACAACATCTTCTGGGTTCCGCCGGAGGCCCGCTGGCAGCGCCTGATGGACAACGCCCCCCAGCCTGGCATCGGCAAGCTGGTGGACGACGCCATGGTGGCCATCGAGCGCGACAACCCCACGCTCAAGGGGGTGTTGCCCAAGACCTACGCCCGCCCGGCCCTCGACAAGCGCCGCCTGGGCGAGCTCATCAACCTGGTCAGTACCATCCCGCTGGGCGATGCCGAGAGCCGCGCCCAGGACATCTTGGGCCGGGTCTACGAGTACTTCCTGGGACAGTTCGCCAGCGCCGAGGGCAAGAAAGGCGGCCAGTTCTACACCCCGCGCTGCGTGGTGCGCCTGCTGGTCGAGATGCTCGCGCCGTACAAGGGCCGGGTCTACGATCCCTGCTGCGGCTCGGGCGGCATGTTCGTGCAGTCCGAGGCCTTCGTGGAGGCCCACGGCGGCCGGGTGGGCGACATCAGCGTCTACGGCCAGGAGTCCAACCCCACCACCTGGCGGCTGGCCAAGATGAACCTGGCCATCCGCGGCATCGACGCCAACCTGGGCGCCGAGCACGCCGACAGCTTCCACCGCGACCTGCACAAGGACCTGCGGGCCGACTACATCCTGGCCAACCCACCCTTCAACATGAAGGACTGGGGCGGCGAGCGCCTGCGTGACGACCCCCGATGGCGCTTCGGCAAGCCCCCGGTGGGCAACGCCAACTTCGCCTGGGTGCAGCACTTTATCCACCACCTGGCCCCCCGCGGCATGGCGGGCTTCGTGCTGGCCAACGGCAGCATGTCCTCGCAGCAGTCCGGCGAGGGCGAGATCCGCCGGGCCATCGTCGAGGCGGACCTGGTGGACTGCATGGTGGCCCTGCCCGGCCAGCTCTTCTACTCGACGCAGATCCCCGTGTGCCTGTGGTTCCTGACGCGGGACAAGAACGACGGCCGCTTCCGGGACCGGCGCCGCGAGACCCTGTTCATCGACGCCCGCAAGCTGGGAGCCCTGGTGGACCGCACCCACCGCGAGCTGACCGACGACGACATCGGCAGGATCGCCGGCACCTACCACGCCTGGCGCGGCGACGAGGGCGCGGGGGCCTACGAGGACGTGCCGGGCTTCTGCAAGAGCGCGAAGACGGACGAGATCGCCGAGCACGGCTTCGTGCTGACGCCCGGGCGCTACGTCGGGGCCGAGGAGCTGGAGGAGGACGACGAGCCCTTCGAGGAGAAGGTGGCGCGGCTGGTGGGGGAGCTGGAGGCGCAGTTTGCGGAGGGGCGGCGGTTGGAAGGGGTGATTCGGGGAGCGATTGGGGGGTTCGGTCTTGGGTAGTCAGTTCTTCGTCGCTGACGAGCCGGGAATTCGCGGGTTTCGGCGAGACCAGCCCTTTGCCTGGCCCTTGGTCAGGATGAACGAGGTGGTAAGGCTTCGATATGGCAAGGCCCTGACTACATCGGCACGAACGCCCGGACACATCCCCGTCTACGGCAGCAATGGTGTCACCGGTTGGCACAACGTCGCGCTCGCCCATGGGCCGACCGTAGTCCTGGGCCGCAAGGGCCAAGGCCCCCTTGGTGTGGAGTGGTGCAGCGGACCATTCTGGGTGATCGACACTGCGTACTACGTGGAGTTCAGCAACGAGCGGCTCCTACCCCGGTTTTTCTACTACTTCACCAAGTACGTTGGCTTGAATCACCTCAAGGACGGGACTTCAAACCCTAGTTTGACACGTGCCACTTTTGGCATTCAGCAGATCCCCACGCCCCCCCTCCCCGAACAACGCGCCATCGCCCACATCCTCGGCTCCCTCGACGACAAGATCGAGCTGAACCGCAAGATGAACCGGACCCTGGAGGCGCTGGCCCGGGCCATCTTCAAGTCGTGGTTCGTGGACTTCGACCCGGTGCGCGCCAAGGCCGAGGGCCGCCCGCCGCCGGGCATGGACGCCGAGACCGCCGCGCTGTTCCCCGACGGCTTCGAGGACTCGGAGCTGGGGCCGATTCCGCGGGGGTGGAGAGTGCAATCTCTCGACGAGATCGCACACTTCCTGAATGGTGCGGCCTGCCAGAGGTTTCGACCGGATGGCAACGAAGCCACGCTGCCCGTCATCAAGATCCGAGAGCTCAACCAGGGAATCACGGACCGAACGGATCGGGCTCGTGCCTCCATTCCCGAGAAGTGGCACGTTCACGATGGGGACGTGATCTTCTCCTGGTCTGGGAGCCTTGTCGTCAAGGTCTGGACGGGGGGGCCGGGAGCGCTGAACCAGCACCTGTTCAAGGTCACGTCCCAGAGCTTCCCTCGATGGTTCTACCTGTCGTGGGTTCAGCACCATCTTGACACCTTCAGGGGAATCGCCAGGGACAAGGCCACGACGATGGGCCACATCAAGCGACACCACCTCACCGACGCGAAGTGCGCAGTCCCGTCGCGAGCTGTATTGGCTGCGGCTGACGAGGTGCTCGCACCTCTGATCAAACGTCAGGTTGTCAACGACCTCGAATCCCGCACCCTCGCCGCCCTCCGCGACACCCTCCTCCCCAAGCTCGTCTCCGGCGAGCTGCGCGTCCCCGATCCCGAGCGCTTCCTGCAGGAGGTCGCCCCGTGAAGGCGCGCGCCGCCCGCCAGGTGGCGTCGCCACAGGCCGATGACCCGGCGGTCCGCCGCCCACCTGTCCCAGCGAGTATCGGAAACGCGGCTCGCAACGAACGTCTCCGCGAGCGCATGCGGGCCTGGGCCGCCCAGGAGCACGCCGAGGCAAGCAGCGGGCGGGCGCTGCCCGGCCACGACCACGCCATCGTCCACGATGACGACGAAGCCCATGCCGCCGCCGACGTCGCCGGCGCCCGGGCGTTCACCTGGGGTGCCGACATCTTCTTCGCTCGCGGCGCGTACCGGCCCGGCACGGACGATGGCGATGCCCTGTTGCGCCACGAGCTGACCCACGTCCGCCCCGCACCCGCTGCAGGACAGGCACTGGGGCTCTCACACCCTGGACAGTCCGCAGAAGCCGCGGCCGTCACAGCCGAACGGCGGGGCGCGGACCCCGGCGACGTGAGAGGGGGCGCCGGCCACGCGCTGCTGCAGCGGAAGCCCGCCGACGCGGATCCCGATGGTACCGACGATTCCGCCGCCATCGACCGGGCGCTGTCGTCGCAGCGGGCGGCGGACGTCCTGGCCATCGGTGACTTCTCCTCGGCCAGCACCAGCCAGCGCGCGGACCTGCTGGCCATTCTGCTCGACATGTGGTGGTCCGACGCCGACGAAGAAGCCTGCATGGTCCGGATCCTGGCCTCGTCCGGAGGCGGATTGTCGGCGCTGGTGTCGACGCTGGCCTCCCGCAAGCTGCTGGAGGCTCTGCTCGATCACGTCGACGACGATGCACGGCGCGATCAGCTCGTCGGCCTGCTGCGGGCCAGCGGTCACCCCGACGCCGAACGACTGATCGCCGAGAGCGACAAGGGGTGGCTCGACACGATCGGCACGGCTCTGGGGCGGGGGGCGCAGGTGGTCGGCGACGCCACCGCCAGCGTCACCGAGGCCCCCCAGCACGTCGGTACCGTGCTGGGAGAGACCTGGGACCTCATCAAGGAGCACTGGGTCGCCTTCGTCGCCACCTTCCTGGGGCTGCTGGCAGCAGAGCTGGTCATCGGCGCCCTGGCGGCCACGCCCGAACCCACCATGGCGACGAAGGTCGTCGCCTACGCCCTGCAGGTGCTGGTCATCCTGGTCATGGGCAGCTTCGCGGCGCTGGAAGCCAAGGCCGCGGTGAGCGAGGCGGGCGCCTGGCTGTCGCGGGTCTGGGAGGCGCACGGCGACAAGCAGGCCATCTCCGAGGCCTCGCTGTCCTTCTGCCGGATGATGCTCCATGTCGCCCTTGCCGTCCTGGCCCTCGTCGGGGTGCGCAGTGGCGTGCGCAACCTGGGTCGCATCGGCAGGGGTGGCGCCGGGGGCGCCGAGCCCTCGACCGCCAGGGACTCGTCGACGGCCCGCGACTCCCCGACCGCCGACGACCCGTCGTCCTCGGGGGGCAAGGAGCCGACGACCCCCAGGCTCCAGCCGGGCCAGGGCCTCCCCGAGACGGACGTCCTCTCCAACGCCGGGAAGGTCGCCGATCGGGGTGGGCTCACCCGCGCCGGTCGCGCCTTCCAGAAGCACGGGTCCCGCAACCCGGAGGTCTGGGGCCAGCCCAGCGGCGGCCCTGCCGACCTGAACGCCCGAGGTCAGGCCATCCTCGACGAAATCATCTCGAACCCCTCGACCTCGTGGAAGATCCGCCACCACGCCCGCTTCGGTGACGTCATCGAAGCGATCGCTTCCGACGGCCGCGGCCTGCGGTGGGATGATGCCGGCAGCTTCCTCCACGGCTTCCTGGATCCCCGATGAAGACACCGCTCCGCTTCCTATTGGCTGACGCTCCCGACCTCGACGACGCCATGGTCCTGGAGGTCTGGCGTGGCGACGACATGCTCGCCGACGTGCGGCCCGGCGCCGACGGCTGGGCCGTGACCTTCTTCGCGCACGGGCAGCTCGTCCTCTCCCTGGACGAGCTGGACGAAATCCGGCGGCGCGCCGAGGAGTTCGTCCGGGAAGAGACGGGGGTGACGTCATGACCCCCCCCACCCTCGGCCGCCTGGAGCGCGTCGACCTGCGCACCGCCTGGAGGAACGAGGCCAGTGACTTCACCCCCTGGCTGGCCGACGAGGACAACATCCGGCTGCTCGGCGACACCCTGGGCCTCGACCTCGAAGTCCAGCAGCAGGAGGCGCAGGTCGGCCCCTTCCGCGCCGACATCCTCTGCCGCAACACCGCCGACAACAGCCTGGTGCTGGTCGAAAACCAGCTCGAACGCACCGACCACGGGCACCTGGGCCAGCTCTTCACCTATGCCGCCGGCCTGGACGCCGTGACCGTGGTCTGGATCGCCAGCCGCTTCACCGAGGAGCACCGGGCGGCGGTGGACTGGCTCAACCGGATCACCCACGACGGCTTCCACTTCTTCGGGCTGGAGATCGAGCTGTGGCGCATCGGCGACTCCGAGCCCGCCCCCAAGTTCAACGTGGTGGCCAGGCCCAACGACTGGTCCAAGGTGGTGGCCGAGGCGAAGAGCGGGGGCGGCAACCTGACGCCGGGCCAGCAGAAGCAGGTCGCCTTCTGGACGGAGTTCGGCCAGGTCATCGAGGAGACCGGCAGCCGCTTCAAGGTGCCCAAGCCCCAGCCGTCGAGCTGGGTGGGCTACGGCATCGGCCGCAGCGGCTTCGGCCTGTACCCCAGCGTCTCGGTCCACGGCGACTGGGTGGCGGTGCGGGTGACCATGAACGATGGCGACGCCGAGGCCTGGTTCCACCTGCTCGCCGAGCAGCGGGAGGCCATCGAGGCCGAGCTGGGCTTCGCGCTGGACTGGCAGGACAAGCC
This sequence comes from Deltaproteobacteria bacterium, assembly GCA_003694325.1. Taxonomy (GTDB): domain Bacteria; phylum Myxococcota_A; class UBA796; order UBA796; family UBA2385; genus J125. Next base: position 4,864 of record RFKJ01000413.1, on the reverse strand, counting down.
CGGCCGCAAGGAGTGCACCCTGGAGGCCCGGCGCGAGGGAAGCCTGTCGTCGGCGAAGAGCCGCCGCAAGCTCATCGAGTGGATGCTCCAGACCATGGAGGCCATGGTCCGGGTGCTCCGGCCGCGCATCAAGGCGCTCGACATCGCCGACTGGACTCCGGAAGGGTCGGAGGAAGAACCATGACGACGCGCCCCGCCCCTCCCCGACTGGAGCACCTGCGGGTGGAGAACTTCCGCGCCCTGCGCCGGGTGGAGCTCAGGAACCTGACTCCCCTGACCGTGCTGCTCGGCCCCAATGGCAGTGGGAAGTCCACCGTCTTCGACGTGTTCGCCTTCCTGTCCGAGTGCTTCGAGCACGGCCTGCGGCGGGCCTGGGACAAGCGAGGTCGGGCCCGACAGCTCAAGAGCCGCGGCGGCGAGGGCCCGGTGGTCATCGAGATCAAGTACCGGGAGCGGGGCTTTCCGCTGATCACCTACCACCTTGCCGTGGACGAGGTTCGCGGCAGCCCCGTGGTGGTCCGGGAGTGGCTGGCCTGGCGACGTGGATCCCACGGCAAGCCCTTCCGGTTCCTGGACTACGAAAGGGGGATGGGCCGGGCAATCAGCGGGGAACGCCCCGACCCGGAGGACCGGCGGGTCGAGATCCCGCTGAGCGCACCGGACCTGCTGGCGGTCAACGCCCTGGGACAGTTCGCCGATCATCCACGCGTCTCGGCCCTGCGGTCCTTCATCACCGGCTGGTACGTGTCGTACCTGTCGGCGGACAGCGCCCGAGGCCAGCCGGAGGCCGGTCCCCACGAACGGCTGTCGCGAACCGGCGACAACCTGGCCAACGTGATCCAACACCTCAAGGAACAGCACCCGGAACGGCTCGAACAGATCTTCACCGTCCTCCGTCGACGGGTGCCGCGCATCGACCGTGTCCTGGCGGACGTGATGCCGGACGGCCGGCTGCTGCTGCAGGTCAAGGACGCCCCGTTCTCGGAGCCGGTGCTGGCGAAGTTCGCGTCGGACGGCACGCTGAAGATGCTCACCTACCTCGTCCTGCTCCTCGATCCCTCCCCGCCGCCGTTCATCGGCATCGAGGAGCCCGAGAACTTCCTCCACCCGCGGCTGCTCCCCGAACTGGCCGAGGAGTGCCGGCTGGCCACCCGGGCCACCCAGATCCTGGTCACCACCCACTCGCCCTTCTTCCTGAACGCCCTGCGGCCGGAGGAGGTACGGGTGCTCTGGCGAGACGAGCAGGGCTACACCCAGGCGAGCCGAGCGGCGGATCTTTGGGGAATCAAGGAGTTCGTCCGCGAAGGCGCCCTGCTCGGCCACCTGTGGATGGAGGGCCACTTCGGCGTGGGCGATCCCCTGGTGGCGCAGGGCGGCCCCACCCGGCCGCTTCCCAGGGAGACCCGGAAGTGAAGGCCAACCACCTGGAGTTCCTGGTCGAAGAGCCGTCGATGGAGGCGTTTCTACGGGCCCTCCTGCCCCGCCTGCTCCCCGATGGCCACAGCTTCGACGTCCACCCCTTCAACGGCAAGGACGATCTGCTGGGGAAGCTGGAGTCCCGTCTGCGTGGCTATGCTCGCTGGCTTCCCCCCGATTGGCGAATCGTCGTCGTGGTCGATCGGGACGACGACGACTGCACCGTGCTCAAGGGTCAGTTGGAGGGCATCGCCCGGCGCGCGGGGCTGCGTTCTCGAACGGAGGCCGGCTCTCCGTCCTGGCAGATCGTCAACCGGATCGCCATCGAGGAGCTGGAAGCATGGTACTTCGGCGACTGGGCAGCCGTGCAGGCGGCCTACCCCGGCGTCAAGCCGACACTGCCCAGGCAGCGCAAGTACCGGGACCCGGATGCCATCACTGGAGGAACCTGGGAAGCCTTCGAGCGCGTCCTGCAGAAGCATCGCTACTACCCGACCGGGTTGCCCAAGGTGGAGGCAGCGCGAACCCTCGGCGCACACATCGATCCGTCCCGCACCCGCTCCAAGAGCTTCGAAGTCTTCTGCCACGCGGTGCTGGAGGCGACGCGGTGAACCAGGGCGTCACCGAGTCCGTGGTTGAAGAGGCCACCCTGTCCTGGTTCGAGAGCCTCGGCTACGCCGTCCTGCACGGCCCCGACATCGCGCCCGGCGAACGCGCCGCCGAGCGGCAGGGCTACGACGAGGTGATCCTGCCCGGCCGCCTGCGCGCCGCGCTGGCCCGCCTCAATCCCACACTTCCCGCCGACGCCCTGGACGACGCCTTCCGCAAGCTGACCCTGTCGGAGACCCCGGCCCTGGTGCAGCGCAACCGGGCGGTCCACCGGATGCTGGTCGACGGCGTCGAGGTCGAGGTGCTCGGACCCGGCGGGGCGCTGACCGGCGAGCGCGTGTCCGTGCTCGACTTCGACCATCCCGAGCGCAACGACTGGGCGGTGGTCAACCAGTTCACCGTCGTGTGCGGGCAATCCACCCGGCGGCCCGACGTGGTGGTCTTCGTCAACGGCCTGCCGCTGGCGGTCATCGAGCTGAAGAACGCCGCCTCCGAGCAGGCCGACGTCTGGAAGGCCTGGGCGCAACTGCAGACCTACAAGGAGCAGATCCCCGGGCTGTTCGAGTACAACGCCGCCCTGGTCGTCTCCGACGGGATCCAGGCGCGCATCGGCACGCTCACCGCCAACCGCGAGCGCTTCATGCCCTGGCGCACCATCGAGGGCGACGCCCTGGCGCCGGCGGCCACGCCCCAGCTCGAGGTGCTGCTCCGAGGCGTGTTCGACCGGAGACGCTTCCTCGATCTCGTCCGCCACTTCGTGGTCTTCGACGACGACGGCAAGGGCGGCATCGCCAAGAAGCTGGCCGGCTACCACCAGTACCACGCCGTCAACGTCGCGGTGGAGGAGACGGTGCGGGCCACGGCACCTCCGGCGCGGTCCGACGTGGTCGAAGAGCCCGGAGGCGTGTACCGCACCGGCCGACCCGAGCATGGCCGCCCCGGCGACCGCCGCGTGGGCGTGGTCTGGCACACCCAGGGCTCCGGCAAGAGCCTGACCATGGCCTTCTACGCCGGCAAGGTCGTGCTGCACCCGGCCATGAAGAACCCCACCCTGGTGGTGATCACCGACCGCAACGACCTGGACGACCAGCTCTTCGGCACCTTCTCCCGCTGCCACGAGTTGCTGCGCCAGAAGCCCGTGCAGGCCCGGGACCGGGGGCACCTCCGCGAGCTGCTGTCGGTGGCGTCGGGCGGGGTCGTGTTCACCACCATCCAGAAGTTCTTCCCCTCCACCAAGGGCGACCGCTACCCCCTGCTGTCCGACCGCTCCAACATCGTGGTCATCGCCGACGAGGCCCACCGCAGCCAGTACGACTTCATCGACGGCTTCGCCCGCCACATGCGCGATGCCCTGCCCAACGCCTCCTTCATCGGCTTCACCGGCACCCCCATCGAGCTGTCCGACAAGAATACCCGGGCGGTCTTTGGCGACTACATCAGCATCTACGACATCCAGCGGGCGGTGGAGGACGGCGCCACCGTCCCCATCTACTACGAGAGCCGGCTGGCGCGTCTGGAGCTGGAAGAGGCCGAAAAACCCCGCCTCGACGAGGAGTTCGAGGAGGTCACCGAGGGGGAGGAGGTCGAGCGGAAGGAGAAGCTCAAGACGAAGTGGGCGGCGCTGGAGGCCCTGGTGGGCGCGGACAAGCGGATCGGCCTGGTGGCCCGTGACCTGGTCGAGCACTTCGAGCGCCGCCAGGAGGCCATGGACGGCAAGGCGATGGTCGTATGCATGAGCCGGCGGATCTGCGTGGACCTGTACGACGCCATCGTGAAGCTGCGCCCGGACTGGCACGACGACGACGACGCCCGGGGGGCCATCAAGGTGGTCATGACCGGCAGCGCCTCGGACCCTTTGGGCTGGCAGGGCCACATCCGCAACAAGGCCGGGCGCGAGGCCATTGCCACCCGCTTCAAGGACCCCGCCGACCCCTTGAAGATCGTCATCGTCCGCGACATGTGGCTGACGGGCTTCGACGTGCCGTGCCTGCACACGATGTACGTGGACAAGCCCATGCGGGGCCACGGGCTGATGCAGGCCATCGCCCGGGTCAACCGGGTGTTCAAGGACAAGCCCGGCGGGCTGGTGGTCGACTACCTGGGACTGGCCGACCAGCTCAGGAAGGCGCTGCGCGACTACACCGACAGCGGCGGCTCCGGGCAGACGGCGCTGGACCAGGACGAAGCCGTCGCCGTCATGCAGGAGAAGTACGAGATCTGCTGCGGCATCCTGCACGGCTTCGACTGGTCGGCGTGGACGCGCGGTGAGCCCACCGAACGCCTGGCCCTGCTGCCGGCGGCCCAGGAGCAGGTGCTCGCGCAGGACGACGGCAAGCGCCGCTTCCTCCAGACCGTGAGCGAGCTGTCCAGGGCCTTCGCCCTGGCCGTGCCGCACGACGAGGCGCTGCGGATCCGCGACGACGTGGCCTTCTTCCAGGCCGTGCGCTCAGCCCTGGCCAAGGGCAGCGCCGAGGGCCAGTACCAGGCCGACGAACTGGACCATGCCATCCGCCAGCTCGTCTCGCGCGCCGTCTCGTCGGGCGAGGTGGTCGACATCTTCGCCGCCGCCGGGCTGGACAAGCCCGACATCTCCATCCTCTCCGACGAGTTCCTGGCCGAGGTGCGCGGCCTGCCCTACAGGAACCTGGCCGTGGAGACCCTGCGCAAGCTGCTCAACGACGAGATCAAGCGCCGCTCGCGGCGCAACGTGGTGCAGTCCCGGTCCTTCTCGGAGCTGCTGGAGCGCTCCATCCGGCGGTACCAGAACCGGGCCATCGAGGCCGCCCAGGTCATCGAGGAGCTGATCGAGCTGGCCCGCGAGCTGCGCGAGGCCGACCGC
>RFKJ01000412.1 GCA_003694325.1 Deltaproteobacteria bacterium | reverse complement strand
GGCCCCGCCGCCGTCGGCGTCGGCGCATGCCGCCCGCCTTCGTGTCGGGCACCAGCAGCGAGTTCCTGGGCCGTCGCCCGCTGCCGCGCGCGGCTCGCGAGCGGCCGGTCGTCTTCCTGCTCGGTCCGCCGGGCGTGGGGAAGTCGGCAGTGGCGCGGCGCCTGCTCGACCAGGCCGACCCGACGCACCTCACGGGCAAGGAACTCCACGACGCCCTCGCCAACCAGGTCCGCCGGCGGACATGGCGGGACGACATCCGGCGGCACCCGGCCCTCATCCTGGATGGGCCGGCCTTCCTGCAACGCCGACCGGCGGTGCTCCGGATGCTCCAGCAGCTCCTCCAGCTTCGGGCCCGCGACGGCCTGCGGACCATGGTCTGCGAGGGGCCGGACCGCTCGCCGCTGTCCGACCTGATGCTGGCGGTGGACGCCGATCAACGGGCCACCATCGCCCTGCGGTTCCCGGTGGGACAGGGGCGTCGTCGCTACGCTGCCCGAGTCTGCGACGAGCTGCACATCGATCGGAAGTACGCGCGCCTGGCCGACGACCTCGAGCCCTGGACCTATGACGAGGTTGCCCGGGTGCTGGGCGAAATCCGGGACGAGCTGCGCCGGGAGCGACGGCGCCGGCGCCGGCACGCCCTACGGGTGTGCGATCGCCTGCAGCTCCCTCGCCACTTCGTCGACCGGGTCATCGACCTCGACCCCTATGACAAGGCAGAAGCCGAGCGCATCCTCGTGGCGCTGCGCGAGGAGCAGTCGGTCAGCCGTCGCCGCCGTCGGCGGCGCAACCACCACCACAAGCGCGGGCGGAACGGCAAGCGCTGAGCCCGCAATGGAGTCGCCGTGGTCGTTCGAGTCGTCCTGATCAAGCTCCACGATGAATTCGTCCCCCAGCGGGAGGCCATCGCCGCGGAGAGTGAGCGCATGTTGTCCGCCGTGCCGGGGGTCCAGGCGGTGGAGGCCGACATCCCCGCCGACATCCAGAGCGCGGGAAGCTGGGACCTCTGCCTCCGGCTGCGGTTTGCCGACATGGACGCGGTGGACGCCTACGTGCCCCACCCGGCACACCGGGAATACCTGGACTGGCTGGAGCCCCGGTGCCACGTCAAGAAGGCCTGGAATTTCACCACGCGGGGTTGAGCCTCCCGCGGGGATGGATCCAGGGGTGGCCGGGCCTGGCCTTCAGCGCATCTCCAGGTGATCGCAGTCGATGGTGTCGGTGATCACGCCGACCTTGGCGGTCCACCGGGATCCGACCGCGAGGCTCTGCCAGCGCTCCTGGCTGGTCGAGCAGGAGGCGTCGTCCCCTTCCACGTCGAAGGTGACGACGTAGCGCTCGGTGCGCTGTCCTTCCCGCTCCTTGGGCGACAGCGTCACCTCGGGCCAGTGCGGCGTGTCGGCGACGCTGTTGCCGGTGGCGCGTTCCGTCCGGTCGGTCACCCATTGGTCCAACTCGTAGGTGCAACGGTCGTCCTGCACGGGCTTGTCGACGTACTTCGGCTCGCACTCCTCGACCTTGGTGAAGGTGCCGTCGCCGTTGTCCTTCTTCACCGTCCGGCAGGTCTCGCCGTCCTGGACCCTCTCGGTGCCGCGCTGCTCCTTGTGGCACTCCTGGATGCGGGCGCCGGTGGGCACCTCGTCGCGCCAGGCCGAATCCTCGACCGTGGTGTAGCGCTCCACCTCGATGGTGCGCTCCCAGGTGTGGCCGGTCACCGTCGCCGGCGCCTCCTTCTTCCACAGGAAGATGCCGACGCAGGCGATGAACGCCCCGACGAACACCAGCAGGACCAGAGGCAGAGCGCAGCCGCGTTTCCGCTTCTTGTCGGGGGCGTCGTCGGTGGGCAAGGGGGGAGGGGCTTCGTCCACCTTCTTCGCCGTCGCGGCCTCGCCCAGCGGGCTGCCGCAGTTGACGCAGAACCCGGCGATGGCGGCGTTGGGCGAACTGCACGCCGGACAGAGCTTGTCGGCACCGTGGAACGGGTGGTCCTCGACCGCGATCTCCTCGCCTTCGGGCGGGAAGTAGCGCCGCTCGGGATCCTGGGGCGCGCCGCACCCGGGGCAGTGGCGATGGTCGATCCCCAGCAGCTTCTCGGCGCCGCAGAAGGGGCAGTCCCACAGCATCTGGTAGCGGCCCAGCTCTCGTTTGCGCATCGATGACCTCCGGGGGACCCCTGCAGGGGGCGGAGGCTACCCGAAGCGGCGCCGAGGAGCACACCTGCCCCGGGATCGTCGGGCCACCCGCAGGTCCTCGTACCTTGCTCATCGCACCACCACCGCGCGCCCCGGGTACAGGAACACGTCGGCGCCCTCGACCCGCTCGATGGCCATGAACCCCCCATGCACCAGGCGCAGGTGGCAACTCGGGCACAGGCAGCAGAGGTTGTCGGGGTCGTCGGATCCGCCCAGGGAACGGGGTGTGACGTGGTGGACGTGGACCTTGATGGTGCGCCGCCGGCACTCGGGGTTTTCACAGGTGTGATCGCTGCGCTGGCGGACCCGGTCGGCCGCGCGTTCCACGGGAGGCTGCACGTGGTCGAGCAGCCAGCGTGCCGCATCCAGCAGCCCCGCAGGCACGATGACCGCGCGGTCGGCACCGCGGCGTCCATCGGCCGGGCCCGACGGGTCGTCGACCCGGAGGGTGACGTGGATCGCCGACCGATCCAGTGGCGCGTCGGGCCCATCGCCGACGCGGGGCGGACCCAGTCGCCGGGCGTCGGCGGTCCAGCCGGCGAGCCCGGTCGGGCTGCCGCCAGTTTCTGTCGCGGCGGCCCCTGTCGCGTGCAGGGAGTCCAGCCGCGCCTGGCGCTGCGCGAGGGCCCGTTCCACCAGGTCCGGGGCCTCGGCGGCCAGCTTGTGCAGGGCGCGCTGCTTGCGGTGCGCGTCGGAGGGGTCGGCCGCCATGCGCTGCAGCTCCCCGAGCGGCACGCGGTCGGCGACCGCCAGCCACTGTCGCGCCTGGGCGGCGGTGTCGGCCAGCCGGCCCAGCGCCTCGACGCGTGCCAGCGACAGCTCCCGGTCCACCGCGGCGGCGACCTGGGGGAACCACAGCAGGGTGCGTCCTTCCCGTCGGAGGCGCCCGGCCGTCCGCACCGACATGTCGAGGTCCACCTGCACGAAGTCGTCGAAGCGGTCGTGGCCCCAGTCCAGGAACAGCCAGCAGTCCTTGATCTGATCGAGCAGACGGCCGAGGACCGCCCGCCGCCGCTCGCGGATCGCCATGAGCCGATCGGCGAGTTCCAGCGCGTGGTCGAGGTCGCGAGGCTCTTCCCACGGCCCGACCAGCGGCGTGGCCTGATCGCCGAGGGAGTCGGGCATCGAGGCCGGCGCCAGGTCCGGGGCAGGGCGCGGCGCCCGGGCGCCCTCGAGGATCCGGGCGGGCGGATCGCCGCTGTGGAACCAGTCCAGGATCTGCTGGTCGGCGACGCGATCGGGCACCGGCCGCCCCAGGAGCAGCCGGGCCAGGCGGCGGGCGCGGCGGACCGTTGCGGCGTCGTCGCCCACCAGCACGTCGATGTCGTCGTCCGCGGCGGCCCCCTGGTCCCGGGTCGCGGGATCGCCCGCCACCACGGATCGGATCCACGCGGCCTGCTGGTCGGGGCGCACCCGCCCCGGGGCCTGCACCGCCGCGGTCAGCGTCACCAGGCCGAGTTGTACTGCTTTCTTGATCAGGTCCAGGTCGCTGCGGAGCAGGCGGGCGAGCTGCCGCTGCCACGATGGTTGCCAGCACATTCGTTCGCGCACGAACGTCGTGAACGAACCGTAGCCCAGCTTTCGCAGATCGTGCCGCTGGATCCAGCAGCAGACCCGGGCCAGCCGCAGGTCGAGGGCCGCCGCCGACCGCGAGAGCGCCACCGCGAGCGCCCGCACCCGGTCGATACGAGGGTCGCTGGGCAACCATGCTTCCATGGTGTCGATGGCCAGCCGCGCCAGCACCGAGGAACCGCCCGGGCCGACCGACATTCTGCGGTCTGCCACACCAGGTCCCGGTGCCGAGGCCCCGCCCGGCGGCAGCCCTTCGGGACACCGATCCAACGGCACGTGTGCCCTGGCACCAAGCTGGTCTTCGCTCTCCGTCATGCTTTCAAGCTATCACGAAACGAGACGGGCGACAAGGCAATTCGTTCCGATTGGAAGCCAAAACCGGACAGATATCGTCCTTGTTGGCGTAGCCCGTCCGTGGTAGGGCACGTCACCCCGGCCCGTGCGGGGGCGGTGCTCAGCGCGCAGGCCCCGCGCCGCGGAAGATGAGGATGCGGCCGATGTAGGAGTAGTAGTACTTGCTGCCGACCTTGCCGCCATGCCACGCCGGCGCACCGATCACCAGGTCGCTGAGACCGTCTCCGTCGTAGTCGACGCCGCCGAGCACCGCAGCCCCCATGGCCGTGGCAGGGTCCTCGTGGTCGATCAAGGCCGCGTCGTATGAGCTGGCATCCACCGTGCCGCTGGCGGGAGCTTCGTACAGGGCCACGGACTCGACGACCCGGTCGGCGTACACGGCCACGGACATCTCGTTCCTGCCGTCGCCGTCCACGTCGCCCACGTCGGCGCAGGAGAAGAAGGTCGACAGCACGGTATCGTCGTCGCTGATCAAGGTCGCGTCTCGCTCCTCCATCGAGAGAGTACGAGGAGTGGACAGATCACCCACGGGGAAGAATCCGTACATTCCGTCGGGACGGTCGTCCGATTCGGGCATGCCGATGGCCAACCGGGGCTCGCCGTCGCGGGTCGGGCCGTCGACCACGCAGTGGGAACGCCCGAAGTAGGTGTCACGGGAGCCTCCGTTCACCACCAGGTCCGCGTCGGTGAACCCCGACGCGCCGTCCAGGGGTCCCTGGAAGGCCGCTACTTGCGCGGATGTCCGGGGGGCCGTGGTGGGGACCGACAGGGTGACGATCAGATCGGCGACGCCGTCGCCGTCCAGGTCTGCGGTCTCCATGTTCCATTGGGCTTCCCGGCTGTTGTCGGCCCAGATGGTTGGAGCGTCGACCAGCTCGGTGTCCCCTGCGAACTCTCCCTCGGACAGCAGCACGATGGCCGGGTGGAGCGTGCCCTGGTCTTCGGAATGCACCGGGGCCAACACGGCTGCGACCGTCCACGGCTCGCCCGACCCCGCTGGCTGTACCAGCTCCAGCAGGCCTTGGAACTCGATGGAGTCGCTGGGATACCGGAGGGTGGGTTCGGCGTCGAGATCCTGTTGTCCCACCGCCGGTCCGAACGACAGGTCGACCCGGCCTCGGACGGTCTCGGACTGTGTCGGGCGGGTGGAGAAGATGAAATCGGTGTAGCCGTCGCCGTCGAGGTCCTGGTCGGCGACGATGGTGGTGTCCGTCAATCCAGCCATCCCGGTCCACCAGGTGTCGGGATCGGGCATCGGCCAGGTCGCCATGGTCTGTGCATCGAGTGTCCGGTCACCCCCGGAGGTCCCCGATGGGATCTCGATCAACACGTACGGGATCGGTACCGGGTCCGGGTCGAGATCGGCCTGGGGCTCTTCGACCACCAGCCCGACCACTTCGGGCACGCCGTCGCCGTTGCTGTCGCCGGCGTGGGCGAGATTCTGGCCGAACATGGCGACAGGGTCCTCTCCTCGCGTCCGGTGGATCGTGAGCCACGCATCGACATCCGCATCCAGCTCCCCCGCCATCGAGCACTCATTGAACACCCCATCACAGTCCTGGTCGATGTCGTCATCGCACAGGTCGAGC
>RFKJ01000411.1 GCA_003694325.1 Deltaproteobacteria bacterium | reverse complement strand
CGCTGCCTCCGTCTCTTCGGCTGCACCCGGCGCTGCCTCCGTCTCTTCGGCTGCACCCGGCGCCGCCTGCTCCACGCAGACGGCGTCGGCGCCACAGCCCAGGCCGGCGACACAATCGTCGTCGCTGCTGCAGGCGTCACCCATCCCCGCGGTGCCCGGAGACCCCGGCTCCGCGCAGACGCCGGCCCGGTTGCAGACCGTCAGTTCCGGGCAGCCCTCGGCCGGGCATGCCTGCCCGAGCGCAGCCTCGGCGGCGGCGCGGATCGCCGCCTGCCGGGCTTCGTGCTCCGCAGCGAGGCGCGCCTCCTCCTCGCGCTGCTTCTCCCGCTCGGCCCGACGCCGCTTGCGCTCCAGTTCACGCTCGTACTTCTCGCGGCTCTTCTCCAGGTCGGCTCGCCACTGCGCCGCCAGCTCGGTCCGCGTCCCTCCCGCGGCGAGGTAGGCGTCCACCGAGGCCAGGGCAGCGTCGTAGGCGCGCATGTGGTCACCCTGCAACACCGCGAGGTTGAGGTAGGGATCGGGGTTGCCGGGGTCGAGTTCGAGGGCCCGCTTGTAGAGGGCCGCCGCTTCCTCGAAGCGCCCCAGCCCCCGGTAGGCGATGCCGAGGTTGACGAGGATGGCCGGGTTGTCCGGCTCCAGGTCCCGCGCCCGTTCCAACAGCTCGGCGGCCCCCTCCCAGTCGTGGTTGTCCAGGCGGGCGTCGCCGAGGAAGAGCATGGCCGCGACCAGCTCGGGGTCCAGTTGCAGCGCGCGGTCGAACTCCTGCTGGGCGAGGTACTCCTTGTCCATCGCCTTGTAGACGCGGCCGAGATTGCAGTGGAGGTAGGCGTTGGAGTCCGCGCCCTCGATGGAGTTGAGCGCCTTCTGGTAGATGAAGTTGGCGAGGTCGACGTTGCCCTGGTCGAGGTAGACCAGGCCGAGGTTGTTGTAGGCGCCGATGTTGTTGGCGTTCTGGCCCAGCGCCTGCCGGGCGAGCGCGATCGCCTCCTCGGTTCGGCCCTGCTTGCGCAGGACGCCGATCTGGCCGACGACCAGGTCGGGGTCATCCGGCGCATGGCTTCGGCCAGCCTCGTAGGCCCGCCACGCCCGCTCGAGGTCGCCGCTCTCCTCGGCCAGCGCGCCGAGGTTCAACCACGCCTTGGCCAGGGAGGGGTCCAGGTCCGTGGCGCGGAGGTAGGCCTTGCGCGCGTTCAGCCGATCGTTGAGCGCCTCGTAGACCACCCCGATGTCGTAATGGAGGGCGGCGACATCCGGAAACTGGCGCGCCAACCCCTGCATCTCCTCCAGGATGGGCTGGAGGCGCGCGGGCTCCCGGGCCTGCACCGCTTCTTCGGCTTCGCTCAGCAGCCCCTGGACACGCTGTTCCGGGGGCTCGGCCACCGGGGACGAGGCCCCATCCTCGCCCGCCGCCTGGTCCACCCCCGCGTCGACGGGTTGGTCCACCGGCGAGCCGGCGGGCTGCTTCGGCGGGCATCCGGCCAGCAGGAGGATCGCCAGGCTCGCGACCGACAGCTTGTCCACCATGCTCACTGCGCACCTTCCTGGCCGGCTGCCGGGTCCGCCTCGGCGGGGGGAGTCGCGGCTGCGGCGTCGGCGCTCTCCGCGGCCGCCTCCGTCTCCAGCTCGACCGGGATCAGCCCGGCGTGGGGCACGATGTTGCTGTCACCGCTCCCTCGCAGCTCCTGCTTCTCCTGGGCGAAGTCGCTGGGGAAGCGATCGGCGAGCTCGTCGAGGGTCCGGGTGACCCACTCGTTCCACCGCTTCTCGGCGCGGGCCTTCTCCAGGTTGGCCTCGAGCCGCTTGCGTCCCTCGTCTTCGAAGGGGATGCGGATCCGGTCGAGTTCCTCGTAGTAGATGTCCAGTTCCTCGTCGCTGAACCCCTTGGGAGGCGGCACGTTGTACACGATGTCCGCCATCTTGAGGTAGCCAATGCCGAGGAAGTAGATCGCCGCTGCCGATGCATCGAAGTCGCCGTAGGTGCTGACGATCTCCAGCGCCCGCGCCTCGATGGCCTTCAACTCCTCCGGCTTGACCTCGGTGATCAGCTTGACGTTCTGCTCCTCGCTGCGGCTGTACTGCACGTCGACGAACGCGTCGTACTGGGACTGCAGCGTGCGAAGCTCGGCCATGGCGGCAAAGTGCCGTCCCCGAGGTCCGACCTTGCCCGTCGGCGCGAGGCGGGCGTAGGCCTGCCCGAGTTCCTCCCAGGCCCGGTCGATCGCCCGCTTGTTTCCACTGCGCTCCGCGATCAGCGCGAGGGCGTGGTACGCCTCCATGACGTGGTCGGGCGCAGCGTCGGGGTACCGGCGGAGGTACCGGCGATAGAAGCTCTGGGCCTCCCGGTCGCCGACCTTCTCCCACTCGGCGCCGGCGGCGAACATGACCTGCTCGGCGTCGGGTGGCGGGGGAGTGAGCGAGGCGTAGCGCTCGAAGTTGGTAGCGGCGCCCCGGTGGTCGGCCAGCCCGATGCGGAGGAAGGCGGCGTTGTAGAGGGCCGCTGCCGAGTCCTGGTAGTCGGGGAAGCGCTGGTAGAGGGCCTCGTAGTACTTGATGGCGTTTTCGAGGTCGAGCACCTCCGCGTAGTTGCTGGCGATGCGGAAGTACAGGGCGCGGCTGCGGTCGTCCTGCGGGTAGATCCCCGCCTCGATGTTGTCGATGTACAGCTTGAACAGCCGGTTGGCGTCCTCCACCCGGCCAGCGATCTCGTAGGAGTTGGCCGCGTTGTAGTGGGCGTCGGTCAGGTACCTGGACCGCGGGTAGTCCTTCATGAACTGCTCGAAGGCCTGCGCCGCCTTGAGCCGGTCCACCTGGATGAGCTGCTCGGCCAGCTTGAATGCCGCGCCCTCGGCCAGGTCGGTGAACTCGCGCACCTTCTTGCCACCGCCCAGCGGCAGCCCGGCGTACTCCGCAGCGAGGAGCTGGACCTTCTGGAGGTTCTCCTCGTCCTGGTAGCTGTTGATCATCATGCTGGCCGCGTAGGCAGCCTCGTCCCACTCGGGGTACCGCTGGATCAGCTCCTCCAGCCGGGGTCGGGCCTCGTCGTAGTGCCCGTGGTGGTAGTAGATCTGCGCGATCATGTACATCAGCGGGACGCGGTTGTTCTCCAGCGCCTCGCGATAGTCGGGGTCGGTGAGCTCGGTGTGCAGGAGCTGGTCGGCCGCCTCGATGAACCGCTGGTGATCCTCGCTGAGGGCGTAGACCACCCGTTCCCGGCCGCTCTCCAGCTTGATGCGGGCTTCCTCCACCGCGTCCGGCGGCAGCTCGTCCAGCGACGGGTAGCGCGCGGCCAGCCGCTGACGCCGCACCTGCATGAGGTTCCACAGGGCGCCGTCCCGGTAGGGATGGTTGTCGGCCTTGAGGAGCTGCAGGTACTCGGCCTCGGCGGCCTCGAACTGGCCGGTCTTCATCAGGGTGTCGGCCCGATACCACTCGATCTCGTAGTAGTCCGAGGCGAAGGGGAACTTCTTCAGGTACTCCCCGTACAGGTCGGCGGCCCGGGCGAGCGCCTCGACGTCGCCGGTCTCGAGACCCTGGGTGTGGTAGCCCGTCGCCACCGCGGCCAGGGAGCGCTCGATGTAGCCCCGCGCCACGTCCAGGGCGTCGGGGTTGGCGTAGTTGGCGGCCCACCAGTCGCTGGTGTCGTTGTAGCGCTCGGTCAGCTCGGCGATCGCGGCCTGGGCCGCGGAGGCCTCCTCGATCTCGTAGTAGATCTGCGCGATCCGCCACTGGTAGGTGGGGTTGTTCGGATCGTCCGGCCAGCGCTGCTGGAGGTAGGCGTAGGCGTCGATGGCGTCCTCGAACCGTGCCTGGTCGGTCAGCACCGTCGCCAGGCGCTCGTAGACGTCGTGCTCGAAGGGCCGTTCCCCCACCTTCGCGTAGAAGGCCTGGGCCACCTCCAGGGGGGTGTCCCCGGTGACATCGGAGAGGTCGCTGAAGCTGATGGCCGTGTACTCGATGGCCTCGGGGCGGGTCGGCGACTCGAAACCGGTGCGGTCCAGGTAGTCGTCGGACCAGTCGAGCAGCTCGGTGAACAGCGTCAACGCCTGGTCGTAGTTGGACAGCTTGTAGTGCGACCAGGCCAGCTTGTAGAGAGCCTCGTCGTAGAGCTCGCCCTCCGGGCCGGCCAGCTTGAGCACGGCCTCGTAGTGGGGAATGGCCGCGTCGACCTCGTTGTAGTCGAAGTAGTACTCGCCGAGCCGCAGGTGGGCGGCCGCGGCGAACCGGGAGTTGGGGAACTGGTCCACCAGCGCCTGGAAGACGTCGCGGCTCGCCTCTTCGTCGAACTGCACCGCCCCGTCCCGCGCCAGGCAGAAGCCCAACATGTAGTAGGCGCCGTCGATGTACTCGTAGTCGGGGTGATCGGCGATGATCCGCCGGTAGAGGGCCACCGATCGCCCGTAGTCCTTCTGGGGGGCCTCGGGGATCTCCTCGGCGGAGTCGAAGTCGAAGTCGGCCATCATCCGCTCGTACTCCTCGGAGTCGAGCAGGAATTTCTCCTCGGCCAGCTCGTAGTAGAGGTCACCCAGCCGGAACATCGCGTGCGCCGAGTTGCGGCTGTTCGGGTACTTCGACAGGAAGGCCTCGATCCGGGTGATGGCGGCGGATCGGAGCGTGTCCTGCTCCTGGTTCAGCTCGTCGAGACGCGACCCGTACATCGCGTCGAGCCGGGCCCGCTCCTCGGCCTCGGCGGTCACGACGAGCTCCCGCACCTCGCGACCGAAGTCCTCCAGCCGGTCCTCGTACCGGGCCACGGTGTCCGCGAACTCGTCCTTGTCCGACGCAGAGGCGGCCACGACGGATCCCGCCGTCCCCGGCTGGGCCCAGGCATCCGACACCGGGCCGAGGAACCCCAACAGGACGAGCAGGCGCAGCCGACGGTCCCTACCCATGATTCAATTCCCCCCGGCGGCGCCGGGCTCGGCGCTGCCTTGGAGCTTCTGCCGGACGATCCGGAACCGGTCGTCGAGCGCCTGGAGCCGGGCGGCCCGTTCCTTGCCCAGCCGCTCGATCTCGTCGCTCACATCCGTCTTGTCCAGCCAATAGATGTCCACGATGCCCAGGTCGGCGGCTTCCACCGTCTCGTTGATCTCCGACTGCAGGCGGTCGAAGCCAGCCAGGGCGATGTCCGTGGCGACCTCCGCCGCTTCGTCCTGAATGGCGTGCAGGTCGCGCCAGGCCAGCTCCACCCGGCGGCTCTCGTCGTCGAGACGCCGCCGGAGCACCGCCAGCTCGGTGCGCTCCGCCGCGTCGAGGTGGTGGAGGGCATCGGCGGCCCGTCGATCGATCCGGTCGGTACGCGCCCAGAGGTCGTCGAGACGCGAAAACACCTCCGGCGCGTCGGAGGGCCCGGCTCCGGCCCGGTAACGGGCCAGTTCGGCGCGGAGCTGGGCGAAGTCGTGGGCCATGACGGTGCGTTCCGCCGCGGCGGGATCGGTCCCCCCGCCGGCCACCATCGCCAGCAGGGAGGTCCGGGTCGACTCCGACCGGATCCGCTCCAGCACCTTGACCGCCTTGTCGAGGTCGGCCACCACGTCGTCGATGTCGCGCTGGACCAGCGCCAGCTCGGTGGCATCGAGGTTGGAGGGGTTGTCGAAGGCCAGTGCCTGGATGGAGCGGGCGTGGGCCTGCTCCTCCTCGACCACCATCTGCACCCGGCGGGCGAGTTCCTGCACGGCGACGATCTGGTCGTTCCACGCATCCAGGCGGCTGACGTCGACCGTGCCCTGCTCCTCGACTTCGTCGGCCCGCTCCTGCAGCAGCTCGTAGCGTTGCTGGAGGTCGGCCAGGGCCGCGCGATCCTCGGGCGCCCCCCGGGCCGACAGGTAGTCCAGCTCGTAGCCGACGAGGGCGATGCGCGCCGCGAGGTCGTCGTCCCGGATCGTCCGGACCTGCCGGCGTCCCCGGGCGAAGGTGCCGATGTTGCGATCCGCCCGCCGCAGGACGGCGCTGACCTGCTCCACGAGGGCCGCGCTGATCCGCAGGTCCGACTGCTCGGCCTCCATGGCCTTGTAGAGATCGACGGCCCGCTCCATGTCGGGGTCATCCACCAGGATGTCCACCGCGAAGTCGGGCAGGTCCGCCCCCTCACCGGCGTCGTCGGCCCCGGCCAGCATCCGGAAGTACCGCGCCGGATCGTCCCGGTTGTACCGAAGCGAATCGAGCCGCTCCTGGACCGGGGTGTAGTCGGCGACCACCGCCTCGTAGGCCGCCAGCGCGTCCTCCCGCCGATCCTGCTTCATCAGGATGTGGCCCTGGGTGAGCTTGAGGTTCACCGCCTCGCGGTCGGTCGGGAAGCCGAGCAGGAAGATGTCCAGAAACTCCAGCGCCTCGTCCCAGTCCTCCTGCTGGATGAGGGTCCAGACCTGCTCGTAGAGCTGGTCGGCAAAGTACGGGGAGGACGCCGGGATCTGCTGGTATGCCGCCTCGGCGTCCACGTAGTCGCCCAGCTCGTAGGACATCCGGGCCACCGCCAGCCAGGCGAGCTGCAGGACCTCCTCGTCGGTGGGGTCGGGGGGAGAGGTCGCCTCGGTGACCCGACGGAACTCGGCACGGGCGTCCTCGAAGGCCCCCTCGTCCGCCAGGACCGCACCGAGGAAGTACCGGGCCCGCCGATAGACCGGCGAGTCCTCGCCGATCTCGGCGAACATGGCCTTGGCCCGGGCCACCTCGCCCTGGCGCCACAGGCTCTTGGCCACCGTGTAGCGGATGAAGTCCGTGGCCTCGACCCGACCGGTGACGATGTAGCGCTGGTAGACGTCGTAGAACGCCTCACCGTCGTGGACGAGGCCGTAGACTTCGAGCAGCCGGCGGACGGCGTCGGCGAAGAAGGGATGCGGCGGACCCACATCGACGATCGCCTGGTAGGCATCGGCCGCCGTCGCGTAGTTGCCCAACTCGAACAGGCATTCGGCCAGGTACCACTGCGCGTCCTCCACCAGGGGCTGCTCCCCGAGAGCCTGCGCGTCCACGAGGGTGTAGAAGGTCAGGGCGGCCGGCTCGTAGTCCTCGACCAGGAACTGGTACACCGCCTCCTCGAACCGGGCGCGGGCGTCCGAGGCGCCGATGAGGCCTCGACGACGGGTGAAGTTCTCGACCAGCGAGTCGACCCGCTGCTCGAGGCGGACGACGTTGGCTTCGACATCGTCGAGCCGGGCCTGGGACGCCCCGGCGACCGACGCCTGCGGGATCGCCAGCGCCAGGCCGAGGCCCAGGATCCCCGCCACGCGCCCGGAGGCACGCGTCACCCGTCGGCGCCATCGCCGGTGGCAGTCAGTCACCACGTCCCTCGGAGATGCGGGTGCAACGGACGTCGAAGTCGATATCGGGGCGCTCGGTGAAGCCGCGGGACAGGCCCCCCTGTTCGTCGGCCACCACCCGGATGGTGCAGTCGGCCCCCTCCTCGACCACCACGCTGGCGCTGGACTGGACGTTGAAGTCGATGTCGTCGACGTAGCTGAACATGCCGCCGCTGCCCTGCAGGGCCATGGTGACCGCCAGCTTGTGGGTGCCCGGCGACAGCGGCCCGTCGAACACGACGATCTCGTCGACGTCGGACAGGCCACCGTCGGCCGCCGACTGCGAGAACCGCGACTGGCCGTCGAGGTAGTAGGCCAGCGACTTGATCCGGTAGGCCCGCCCCAGCCGGTTGACGTGGGTGATCGTCGCCCGCGACCCGGTGCCCGCGCCCTGGGCGACGATCTCGGCGAGGAGCTGCAGCGTCGCCTTGCTGCGGAACACCCGCTCCTTGAGGGCATTGACCTGCTCCTCGATCGTCAGCAGCTCGCGATCGAATTGATCCTCGCCCCACCCCGGCAGGGTGTCGCTGCCCGTCGACGCCCCGTCGCTGCCCGGCAGCGCTTCCGCCGCCGAGGCGTCGCCGGTGGCGTCACCCTCTGCCGCATCCTGCGCTGCCTGGACGTCGGTCGGCAGCGCCCCCGCCCCCGGGTCCTGGGCCCGGGCCAGTCCGGTGGTGAGCAGCAGGCAGCACGCTGCCAACGGGGTCTTCCACATCTGCCACGTGTTCACGGGCGACTCCTGCGCATCGAAGCTGCGGGACGGCGGGGGGTCTGGGAGACCCTCGATGAGATGGTGCGAGGCCAATACACTACGACCGACCGTGCCGCAACGCGTGGGGACACCGCGCGGCGGCGGCGTCTTCCCGGGTGGGTGACGCGGGGCGCCGGCGGGGCACAAGGTGGGTGGAGCATGGAAAACCTCCTCAATCCAGGGCGCCGGGTCCCTCGATCAGGATCCGCGCGAAGCGGTCCTGGAGAGCTCGAACCTTGCGGCTGCTGCCACGGAATCCATTGACCAGAAAGGAGAAAGCGTAGACGCGGTTGTCGGCCGCGTGGATGAAGCCAGCCAGACAATACACGCTGTTGAGCGAGCCTGTCTTGCCCCGTAACAGGCCCGCCGACTCCTCGTCCAGCCGACGACGCAGGGTTCCATCGACCCCTCCGACTGCCAGACTGGCAAGGAATTCCGGGCCGATCCGCGGGTCGTTCCACAGGTCGAGCAGCACCGCGGTGATGTGGCTCGGGCGCAGCCTCGCGTCCCGCGACAGGCCCGATCCATTGACAAGTCGATACTCCTGTCGCGGGATGCCGAGCTCGTCGAGGTAGGTGCGCACGACCTCCAGCCCCGCCTCGGTCGAGCCGGGCCCTCCGGTGGCCGCCGCCCCCACGGCGCGGAGGACCTGCTCGGCCATGATGTTGCTCGACCGCTTGTTCATGCGGGTGAGCACGATGGTGAGCGGATCAGAGGCGTGGCGCACCAGCAGCTCGGCGTCGTCGGGCGCGACGCCACGGCGGAACTGCCCGGTGACCGTGATGCCCCGTTCGGCGAGCAGCCCCTCGAACACCGACATGAAGTGCACCGTCGGGTCCCCCACCGCCCGGTAGATCCGGCGGGGGTCCCGGTCCAGCGGAACCCTGCCCGACACGGTGAAGGTCACCCCGCCATCGTCGTCGATCTGCCGCTCGATCTCGAGCCACCGGCGCGACCGCGGCGAGACGGTCACCGCCTCGTTGACGATCCGCACCACGTCGGCGGGGGTCTCGAGGTCCACCTGGGCCGGCTGCCCGACCTCTCCGCCCGGCGAGACCAGCAGGCAGGCGACGTTGTAGTTCACCGTCAGCGCGCCCAGCGGCGCGAAGTAGGCCGGCCCGTTGGCGACGTCGACGGCCTTGCCCCACCCCGGGAGCAACCCGGGCGCTTCCTGGCCCGTGTCGTCGAAGACGACGTCGCCATCCACCTCGGTGACCCCCGCCGACTGCAGGTCGACCGCCATCTTCCACAGCTCCTCCACCACGAGGGTCGGGTCGCCGCCCCCGCGCACGTAGAGGTCGCCGTTGAGCACGCCGTCGGCGTCCACCTCGCCACCGGCCAGCAGGTCGGTGGTGAACACCCACGCCGGGCCGAGCTGCCGCAGCGCCACCGCCGTGGTCAGCACCTTGGTGACCGAAGCCGGCACCAGTTCGGCGTCGGGGTGGTGGCTCCAGACCTCTTCGCCGGTGGCGACATCGACGAGCTGGATGCCGATCTCAGCCGTCTGGAACAGCGGGTCCTCGAGCAGGGGCGCCAGCGCCTCCTCCAGGGGAGACGACTCGACGACTGCCGCACCGGTGTCATCCGCCCGGTCATCCGCACCGCCAGCCGGCGGCGGCGCGTCTTCCCCGGCGACGGCCGGAGGCGATGCGAACACAGCGGCCATGCCGAGGCAGCAGAGGGAGCGAGCGAGACGACGCATCGAGGTCGGGAGGTCGGAGGCCGGCGAGGGCGAGGCGGGGCAGGGAGGACGGGAACGACGGGATGATGGACGGGCGGAGGAGAGGAGGCAAGCCCGAGCGGGCATTCCGTGCATGGGAACGGGGCATGGGAACGGGTCTCGGATCCCGGAACGACGGCGCCGGGCACCGGGAAGGCGCGCCCCCGAGCGAGGAGCACGCCAGCGGCAGGATATCATCCGCCGTCGCCGCCACGGCGGCGGGGCG
>RFKJ01000410.1 GCA_003694325.1 Deltaproteobacteria bacterium | reverse complement strand
GGGGGGGGGCTGCCGGCGGCGGTCACCGGCAGCGGGAAGGTCATCTCGGTGCGGACCCACTCGTCGCCCACCCGGGCCTGGAACAGCCCGCCGAACTTCTCGTCGCTGGGGAGGGGATCCGAGCCCAGGGCATAGCCCGACAGCTCGATGCGCACCGCGCCGGTCGGAAGCTGCGTGATCTCGGGCGGGCCCATGAGCATCCAGCCCGGCGTCACGATGGGCGAGAACAGGGGGTAGCCCCCGTGGCTGGTGTCGATGGTCACCGGCTGGTCGCCGGTGGGGGTGAACAGCAGCGCCGCCTTGAACTCGCTGTCGGCGGGCACGGCCTGGACGTTGAGAGCCCCCTGGACGGTGAACGCCGTCACCTCGGTGGGGCTGACGGGATGGGTCAGCGCGTAGTAGTCGAACAGCGGGGCGAATCGGTTGGGGCCCGGGTCCTCCTCCACCACCGGCAGGGTCAGGGTCAGCTCGGCCTCGCCCGGGATGCACTGGGTCTTGCAGACCAGCCAGCGGGCCTCGGCGGTGGCCCCGAAGGTGGCGGTGCCCAGCGGGAGATCATCGGGAAGCTGGACGTCGGCGAACAGCAGGACCTGGTCGTCGTAACCGTAGGAGACGACGCCCGACTCCTCCATGCGGGTCGGGACGGGGAACTCGTACTGGGAGAAGGTGACGCCGTCGGGGCCCTGCCAGTCGATGACCGTGGGCTTGCCGACCTCTCCGGGGCTCTTCCAGTAGGTGTGCCAGCCCTCGTCCTGGGTGAGGTGCACCCCGAGCCGGAAGTGGCCGCCGGGGACCACGGCGTCCCGGTCGGCGATGAGGCGGGCCAGGACCTGGTGGGGCTTGCCGTCGGGGCCGGGCTTGCGGACGGCCGCGCTGGCCGGCAACGAGGAGAAGTCGACCTCCGGAGGCGCACCGATACCCGGCGGCGGGGTCGTCTCGCCGCCGGCGGACGCCGGGCGACCGACGGTCAAGGCGGCGAACAACGCGAACAGGAGCGCGAGCAGCGGGGGACGGCGCAGGGGCATCCACGGCTCCCAGGGTGGAGGGGCTGGGCGGGAACGCCAACCTATCCCTCCCCGATGCCGATCGCGTGTCGAGGGTGTCACCCGCGCCGCCGGTGGGGCATCCTGCAAGCAGCCCCGGTTCCTGGAGCCCCCATGCCCATCGCCCTCCTCTGGATTCCGATCGCCTGCGCCGGCGAGCCCTCGCGCCAGGCGACCGACCCTCCGGCACCGACGGCCGCCGCCCACGCGGCCCCGCCCCGGTCGGATCCGGCGGCCGTGTTCGGTCAGCCGGCGCCGCCACCGGGGGCCGGGCAGGCGGTGGCCATCTTCGCCGGGGGGTGCTTCTGGTGCATGGAGGCGCCGTTCGACCGGGTCGACGGCGTGATCGCCACCACCTCGGGGTACACCGGCGGCCCGGAGGTCGCCCCGACCTACCGACAGGTCAGCAGCCACGCCACCGGTCACGCGGAAGCCGTGCGGGTGCTCTACGACCCGGGTCGGGTCTCCTATGCCCGCCTGCTCGACGTGTTCTGGCACAACATCGACCCCACGCAGGCCGAGGGCCAGTTCTGCGACCATGGGCACCAGTACCGGACGGCGGTGTTCACCGACGACCCGGCGGAACGTGCCTTGTTCGAGGCGAGCAAGGCGGCGGTGGAGGCCCGCCTGGGCACGGCGGTGGCGACCGAGCTGGCCCCCGCTGCGCCGTTCTGGCCGGCCGAGGACTACCACCAGGACTACTCCGCCCGGAACCCCGACCACTACCACCGATATCGGGCCGGCTGTGGCCGGGATCGCCGCCTGCAGGAACTCTGGGGGGAGGCGGCCGTCGTGGGTGAGGGGGAGTCCTGGGTGGTTGCCGCGGCCCCCTGATGGGCGCGCCCGATGCTCAGGGCTGGAGTCGCTCGGCGAACCGGACGAAGGACAACGCGCCCCCCAGCTCGCTCGACAGTGTCCAGATCGGCACGCCGTCGGGCGTGACCTCGTGGATCTCGCCGGCGAAGGAGAAGGTCACCAGGGTGTTGCCGTCGTCGAACCGGTGCACGTCCCCGAGGACCGGCGAGCCGAGGGAGGGGTCGGGCCAGTAGCTCCAGGTCGGGGTGGCCCGGCCGGCCTCCGGGTCGATGGAGACCTCGACGGCGCGGGAGTCGGTGGCGCCGGCCCCGTTGACGAAGACGATCAGGCTGTCGTCGAGCTGCTGGAGCCCGTGTTGCCCGTCGAAGAAGGCGGCACTCCCCTCGGCGTCGGTGAGGGTGCTGTCGGCTCCGCCGAGGAACCAGCGCTGCTCGCCGGTCCCCCGGTCGATGTGGGCGATGCCGTCGAGGTGCAGGAAGGAGACGTTGTAGCTGTCGTCGGCGGCGCGGTACTCGACGTAGTTGGCATGGGGCCAGCCGATGATGCCGCCCGGACCGGTCCACCCGGCGTCTTCGGGCGAGAACTCGTGGTCGGTCCACACCGAGTACACGGTCCGCAGGGTGCCGTCGGGGGACAGCTCGACCAGCCGGTCGCCGCGCACCTCGACCCCCTCGACGGTGCGACCGTCATCGGTCAACGCCGCCACCGTGCCGTCGGGCAGCTCGGTGAAGTCGTGGTGACGGTGGGGGATGTCGAGGGTGCCCAGCTCCAGTCCGTCGTAGCGGACGCGGAGGATGGGGGCCGACTCGGCGAAGTCCAGGTTGACCCCGCCCAGCAGGATGCTCTGGCCGTCATGGCTGACGATGGTCCGCACGACGCCGGAGAGCGTGGCGGGCTGGTACCACCAGACGTAGTCCCCGTCGCTGTCGAGGATCACCGCGGCGGGAGGGTTCAGCAGGCCGGTGATGACGTAGCCGCGGTGCATGGCATCGGGGTCGGTGGCCTCGACGGTGATCCGGGGCAGCTCGGTGGGGGGTGGGCCGGTGGTCAGCGCCAACGGCTCGCTGCTGCGGACCCCGTCGGTCGTCCGGGCCTGCACCGTCAGGGTGTAGGCGTGGGCGGCCTTGAGCCCGAGCACCATCGTGGTGAACGCGCCGTCGGGGGTGTCGGTGTCGACGGCCACCGACCAGGGCTCTCCCCCATCCGGTTCCACGACGATCTCGGCATCCTCGACGTCGGGGGCAGTCCAGCGCACCGTCGGCACGGTGGGGACCACCTCGC
>RFKJ01000409.1 GCA_003694325.1 Deltaproteobacteria bacterium | reverse complement strand
AGATCACTCTCGACATGCTGCCCCCTTGGCGATTTGCTGCAGCCCGCAGTCTAGCCGATGCGGCGTGGCGTCGGTGGACAGCGAGAAGGCGATGCTGGACCCGGCCGCGAATATTTGTTTGACAAAAACAAGGGCGCCAGCTACCCTCCAGATGGAGGACGTGGATGGCGGACGCGCTTCGGGTCATTGGCCCCTCAAACTCGGAGCTGGCCCACCGAGGGGTGGACGCCCAGCGCCTCGTAGATGCCTTCCTGGGCAGCAAGAGCCCGAACACGCTCGCCGCCTACCGGGCTGACCTGCGCGCCTTCCAGGCGTTCGTCGGCGCCTCCGACCTGGACGAGGCGGCCGGCTTCCTCCTCGGCCAGGGCCCGGGCGAGGCCAACGCCGTCGCGCTGGAGTACCGGACGCACCTGGTCGAGGTCGGCCTGGCCGCGAGCACGGTCAACCGCCGCCTCGCCAGTCTGCGCTCGCTGGTCAAGCTGGCGAACACCCTGGGCCTGCTCCCCTGGGAGCTTCAGGTCAAGAACCTCCGGGCCGAGAGCTACAGGGACACGCGGGGGCCCGGCTCCGAGGGCTTCGCGCGGCTCCTGGTGGTCCTGGCCGACCGGCGGTCGGGCCCGAAGGCGGTCCGGGACCGAGCCATCGTCCGGCTGCTCTACGACCTCGCCCTACGCCGGGCCGAGGTGGTGGGCCTGGACGTGGAGCACGTGGACCTCGGAGGCGGAACGGTCGAGGTCCAGGGCAAGGGACGCACCGCGCGGCTCAAGCTGACGCTCCCCGAGCCGACCCGGGCAGCGCTGGCCGCCTGGCTGGCCGTGCGCGGGAGGGAGCCGGGGCCGCTGTTCACCAACTTCGACCGGGCTCGGAAGGGCCAGCGCCTAACCGGCCGGTCGGTCCACCGGATGGTGAGCCGGCTGGGGCGCGAGGCGGGCATCACGGCCCGGCCGCATGGACTCCGCCACGCCAGCATCACGGCCGGCCTGGACCTGACCAACGGCGACGTGCGTGCGGTCCAGCGGTTCTCGCGGCATCGGAACCTGAACACGGTGATGGTCTACGACGATGCCCGCGCCGACCTCGGTGGTCAGGTGGCCCGGCTCGTGGCCAAGAAGGCGGCCGAGGAGACCCCCGAGCGGAGGGCCGGATGAGTCCTCAAAGGACCATTATGGGACTCTCCATAACGGCCTCGCGGGCCGGCCGGGGGCGAAGGCCGTGAGCAAGAAGAAGGCCACCAGGAAGAAGAAGCGCGGGCCCGGCCGGCCGAGGAAGAAGGCGGCCGACCGCCTTCAGAAGCAGATCGCCCTCCGCTGTGACGGCAGCCTGCTCAAGCGCATCGACGCCCACGTGAAGCGGCTCAGGCGCCGCCACCCCGACGAGACCTGGAAGCGGTCGAAGGCGGTGCGGGCGCTCGTGGAGGCGGCGCTGGAGGTCGAGGAGCAGGCTGAGGAGTGATGGACCGCACCCGGCGACAGCGACCCGTGGACCGGCGACAGCGACCCGTGGAGATGTCGATGCACCCTGCCCTCGGAATCGGGCGCGAATCTGGTGCATCCTCCCCGGGGCCCGCCCCCCGGAGCCTGCCCACAGCGCCGTGCTGCGGCTCGATGGCGGCTTCGCCCCGGGAGGCGCGTTGAGGCATGAGCGCTGGGAAGCGGCGCCCGGCCCGGGGACCAGAGCGCCTGGACCGGCGGTTCACGGTGCGCTTGGGGCCAGGGGAGTGGGAGAGCCTGGCCACTCTGCTACGGGCGGGCGGAGAAGGAGCCACACGAGCTGGGTTGTGCCGCGAGCTGGTGCTCGGGGCGCTGGAGGATGGTCTTGAGCCCGCTCCTCCTGCGTCGATGCCAGCCGGCCAGCACGTTCTCACCGTGCGGCTACGGTCCGCCGACGCCAGGGCAGTCGAGCGCCTGGCTCGGTCCATCGGGATCTCCTCCACCGCCTGCTGCCAGCGGCTCCTCGTCGCTGCTCTCGAAAGAGCTGCGGCCGGCCAGGAACGCGCAGAACGACGGCGCTGGCGGCTGGTCCAGGAAGTGCGGCGCGTTCGCGCGGCCTTGGCTGCCTGGCGTGCGGAGGCCGGAGCCACGCCCGGGGCGCAAGCCCCTCGGGAGGACCCCCAGAGCGCAGCCGAGGACGACCTCATGCAGTTCTCCCTCGACCACGCGGACCTCGACCGGGCAGGCCAGGCTCGCCTGCTTGGGGTCCCCAGGACCACGTATGTCCACGTCCTCAACCACCTCGCCACCCGCTACGCCCCGGACCCCTTTGGTGGATGACGGCCGCCAGGGAGGCGGTAGGCGTGCTGCTCGGCGGTCCGGCTGCCTCCGTGCCCAACTTCCCGGGTTCAGGGTGAGTTGCCAGGTGCAAGCTGGTCCTCACAAGCGGACCGCGCCCCCCTACTTCGGGACTCCTCCCAACGGAAGCTCGACTACGCCCGCCGCTTCGTCTTCGATGAGCGCATGGCGACGGCTGGAGGCGCGTGATGACCGATGGGAACGAACACCACGAAAGGGCGCGTGGGCCGCTGCTAACCGTGCCGCAGGTCGCCCGGGTGTTGCAGGTCACCTGCCGCCAGGTCCGCGAGTGGGTTCGGTCGGGTCGGCTGGAGGGCTTCAAGCTCGGTCGGCGGACGGTGCGCGTCCCTCAAGCCTCGGTCCTCCGCTTCGTCCAGGCCAGCGGGACGGGGGCCGGGGCCAGCTCCGCCGCGCTGGCCGAGGTCGAGGCGAGCATCGCGGTCGAGCTCAGCGGTTCGGAGGGGCGCTGATGGAGCGCAGCGAGACGCCCCCCGACAGCCGCCCCTGGACCGTGCCCGAGGTCGCCTGGTTCCTCCAGCACGACCCAGACACCGTGCGGCGCTACGCACGGGAGGGACGCCTGGCGGGCTGGAAGAACCCTGCGGGACAGTGGCGGTTCGAGCCTGCCGATGTCCGCGCCCTGCTCACAGACGGGAAGCCGATCCCTTCAGGGTCGGCCCAGAGCGACCGTGCCGAGGCCATCGCGGCGCACGTCCAGGCAGCGCGGGCCCAGCTCCGCCTGCTCAGGCGCGCGAGGTAGCGATGAGCAGGAAACACCGCGCACACGGAGGAGACGTGAAGGACGCGAGGGAGTGGAAGGTCTACGTGGCGGCGCCTCGCAAGCGGGCGCGCGAACGCTGCTGGAGGCTGCGGGTCAAGAGGAGGGACCCGAGCGGGAAGTGGGTGGACGCCTACCAGGAGGCGACCGAGACCGAAGACCGCTCCCTGGCTGAGGAGCTGGCCCGGCTCCACGAGGCAGCCCTCAACAGCGGAGGCAGGGGGGCCAGCGGCGCCCCCACGCTCCCGGTGTTGATGGAGGCGCGGATCGCGGACATGGAGCGGGACCCCTCCAAGAGCCCCGAGTCGGTCGTGGCCTTCCGCTACGCGCGGGACAAGCTGGCCACCATCCTCGGGGATGTCCCAGCCGCTGCGCTCAACCGCGCGACGCTGCTCCGGGCCCAGGACAAGCTGCGCAGCGAGATTGGCAACGAGACCGTGAACACCTACCTCCGGCGCGCGGCGGCCTGCTGGCGGTGGTGCGAGGCGCGGGGCCTCATCGACAAGCCGTGGCCGCGCATCACCCCCCTCAAGAAGCCTCCCGCCAAGAAGCGCCCCTACAAGCCCTCGGAGGTGGAGGACGTGCTCCGTTGGGCGCGCTCCTACGAGGGCGGGAGGTGGCTGGGCCTGTTAATGCTCATCGCGGAGACCGGGCGGCGCGTCAGCGAGGTGTGCCGGCTCAAGGGCAGGCACGTGGACCGTGCTGCCCTCACGGTGCGGGTCCGGCAGAAGGGGAACCGCTGGCTGGTGCTGCCCGTCACGTCCGAGACCATGGCCCTGCTCCCCGAGCGCGGCCCGGACGAGTGGGTGTTCCGGCGCAAGAAGCAGGCGCGGTCCGGGGGCGGCTGGGGGCCGGCCCGGCGTGACAGCGTGCTCTCCGTCGTGCGGCGGGCGATCCGCGAGCTGAAGATCCCGGACGGCGAACGCCTCGACGTTCACTCCTTCCGGCGCTCGTTCTGCGCGGACTCGCATCGCGCCGGGAACCCCGACGACGTGACCCGGCGCCTCACCGGCCACGAGCGCCCCGAGATGCTGGCGCACTACATGCGCGAGGCCGTGGGCGACGACCTGCGCACCGCGCAGCGGCGCGTGCTCGACTACCGGGCTTCGGCCCGGGCGCAGGCTGTGGAGGCTGCCTCCCCCAAGCCTCCCCCAACGAAGGGGGGTCAGGGCCAGGAGGAGGGGCCAACCAAAGACAGAAGCCCCAGCGTGGCTGGGGCTTCTGCATACGCCCGAAGGGACTCGAACCCCAAACCTCTGCCTCCGGAGGGCAGCGCTCTATCCAATTGAGCTACGGGCGCGCGGTGT
>RFKJ01000408.1 GCA_003694325.1 Deltaproteobacteria bacterium | reverse complement strand
CCGTCGCCGAGCTCGCCGATCCGACCGAGGCTCCGACCGAGGCTCCGACCGAGGCTCCGACCGAGGCACCGCCCCCCTCCACCGGCGGGCTCGACCTCGTCGGGACCTGGGAGGGGGTCGCCGACGGCAACCCGATGACGCTGGTCCTGCGCACCCGGGACGACGGGCGGCTGGTCGGCAAGGTGACGATCACCCAGGGCGGTCAGCAGCGGGTGATGCAGGTTGCGGGCACCGTCGACCCGGCAAGCCACCGGGTCCGGCTCTACGAGCAGGGCGGAGGCGGGCTGGCGTTCTCCGGCGTCGTCCGCGGCACCGGCATGATGGGAACATTCGGCCGCAAGGGCGGTTCGGGAACCCGCAGCTTCACCGCCGCCCGCCGGTAGCCGGCCGACCACGCCCCGGCGGCCGTGCATCCCCGCGCAGCCGGGCGCCTACTCCGCGTCCGGCCGCACCCGGTCCAGGCGTTCCCGCAGCCGATCGGCGGCGTCCGGGTCGACGCTCTCCAGTTCCAGCAGGGCCTCCTGCTCGGTGGCCATGTCGCCCTGGCGGGCGCTGGCCTCGGCCAGCAGCAGCCACCCCTCGGTCCGCGCGGCCTCGCTGTCGGGGTAGCTGCGGACGAGGCCACCGGCCCGGCCCGCCACGGCCCGCCAGGCCTTGCGACGCTTGTAGAACCGGGCGATGAGCAGCTCCTTGCGAGCCAGCCGCTCCCGGCACTCCGCGTAGCGTCGTGCCACCTCCTCCCGGTACTCGCTGCTGGGGAACCGTCCCTCGAACCCCGCCCAGGTATTGACCGCCTGGCGCGTCCAGGTCTGGTCTCGGGCCGCGACCTTGGGCGCCTTGCGGTACAGGCACAGGCCGATGCGGTACACGACGTAGTCGAGGTCCGGGTGACGAGGATGCATCCGCATGAAGTCCTCGTAGGTCAACCGGGCCTGGTCCCACTCACTCTTGCGGTAGTAGGCATCGGCCACCGCCAGCTCGGCCTTGATCGCCAGCGGATCGTCCCGGTGGTAGTTGCGGATGCGGTTGAACGACTCCAGCGCCTTCTGGTAGTTGCCCCGCTTCAGGTAGCGGAGGCCCAGCTCGTATTGCTCCTGCACCGTCATCTCCTTGCCGCGGCGGCGCGGCGCGGCCTCGGCGGACACGGGCGACAGCGCAGCGAGCAGGACGAGGAGCGACAGCACGAGGGTCGGCAAAGTAGGCGGAGGGGAGCGCATGCACGCCGCTGTAGCGTGGCCGGCGCCGCGTGGCACGCACCCGGCCGTCGTTGTGGGGCCCTGCCCTTGCCTGTACGCGCCGGGTGTATACCGAAGCACCCATGTCCCCCTCGTCCACCCGACTCCCGACGCCCCGATCGACCGGCCACCTCGGTTCCTCCCGACTCTGGCTGGGGATCGCGGTGGGCCTCGCCGCCGGGACCCTCGGCGCAGCGGTCGCCAGCCGGTCCCACCACCCGGTCGCCGACCTGCCCCCGGCCGAAGCGCCCGATCCCGCCCCGGCCCTGTCCTCGGCGTCGACGACCGCGACACCGGAGGATCCCCGGAAGGATCCGGCACGGTACACCCCGGTGGTCGAGGCCGTGGAGCGGGTGGCCCCAGCGGTGGTGTCGATCACCACCGAGATCCCGGTCAACGATCCCTTCGCCCGGCTGTGGGGAGCACCCGCCGTCGGCAGCGCCGAAGGCTCCGGCGTGGTCATCGAATCGGACGGCCTGGTCCTCACCAACGCCCACGTCGTCGAGGGTGCCTCCCGGATCACGGCCACCTTCGCCGATGGCACCAGCCACGAGGCCGACGTGCTCGGGATCACAGCGGAGCTCGACCTCGCGGTGCTCAAGCTCCGCGACGTCCAGGGTCTGCCGGTCGTCCCCCTGGGGCACAGCGCCGACCTGATGCTCGGCGAGCCGGTCATCGCCATCGGCAACCCCTTCGGACTGGGGCTGACGGTGACGACCGGGGTGATCAGCGCCACCAGGCGCCCCCTGGAGACCGACGAGCGGGTCTACCAGGACTTCCTGCAGACCGACGCCAGCATCAACCCCGGCAACTCCGGCGGCCCGCTGCTCGATGTCCACGGCCGCCTGGTGGGGATCAACACGGCCATCCGCCCCGACGCCGAGGGGATCGGGTTTGCCATTCCCGTGGACCGGGCCATCAAGATCGCCCACGACCTGTCCAAGTACGGGCAGGTCCGCTCCCCGTGGTTGGGGGTCGACCTGGACGACGTCTACATCCGCGAGCGCCCCAAGGGCTCCGGCACCTGGCCGGCCGGCCAGACCGCCGCCCGGGTGGTGCACGTCTACGATGTCGGCGATGCCGCCGGCTCCTCGCTGCGGGTGGGCGACGTGGTGGTCGAGATCGACGGGCGCCCGGTGCAGAGCCGGGGCGACCTCAACGCCTACCTCGCCGCCCTCACCCCGGGCGACCCCGTCGAGCTGGTCATCCAGCGACCCGCCGGCGATCGCTACCGCGAGCTGACGCTGACGCTGGCGACCCAGGGCCTGTCCGACCGGGTGGTCGAGCAGAGCCTGGGCCGGGTGCTGGGGATCCGGTTGGACGACACCACCGACGACGGTGCCGGTGCGCGCATCGCCCAGGTGCTCCCCGGTGGGGCCATCGCCGGGATCGGCGGCCGGGCGGGCGACCGCATCGTCGCCGTCAACGGCCGCCCGATCCGCTCCGCCGCCGACCTGCGAGCGGCGATCGCCGCGATCAAGAGCGCCCATCGGGGCGACGCCCTGGTCACCCTCCGCCGCGGCAACGCCATCGGCCGGATGACCCTGCCCATCTGACCGCTCCCCTGCCCGTTCCCCGCCCCGCCCGGCGGGTCCCTCCCTCCACGACGGACGAACCGCATGACCGAGTCCTCCACGCCTTCCGACGCCGACCACGCGGCATCCGGCGATCTCCCCGTGACCTTCGCCCACTTCGTGGTGTCCCTGGGCAGCTCGGCCCTGGTCCACCTCGGCGAGGTGGCCGACCCCAGCACCGGCAAGGTCGAGAAGAACCTGCCCCTCGCCCGCAACACCATCGACGTCCTGTCGGTCCTCAAGGAGAAGACGGCCGGCAACCTCGACGACGACGAGACCCGCCTGCTCGACGCCCTGCTGTTCGACCTCCGCCAGAAGTACATCGCGGCGTCCGCCTCCTGACGGTTCCCGACGGCGGGAACCGGGCTCGGCTCCGGTGGGGCCGCAGGGGTCCTCCGAGTCGGCTCCAGCATGGCGCCCGGGGCGAGCTCTTCGCGGCCGCGGGGAGCGCCTCGTCACCGTGTTGACACAACTACGAGCCACGGCTACGGTGCGCGGCGTCGTGATCTGACCGGAGTTCCCGGCGGACGACGCACACCCGCGACCCATCTGCGGGAATCAAACGGAGGAGAACCCCATGAAGCGCATCGCGTGGCTCGTCCCGGGCCTGGCCCTCATCTCGATGTTCGGCTGCTCTGACAAGGGTGGCGACAGCGGCGCCCCCGGCACCGGCGACGGTGGAGCCGGCGGCGACGGCGGCAGCGCCGAGTGTGGCGTCAGCGTGTCGAGCACCTGGCCCACCAACGGCGAGACCGACGCCTACTACCGCACCGACATCGAGTTCAAGCTGTCCGACGTCGACCCCGGCAACCCCTCGATCTCCCTGGCCGACGCCGCCGGCACCGCGGTGGACGGCAGCACCTCGCTCTCCGAGGACGGCAAGACGGTCTACTTCTACCCGTCGGCCCCGCTGGAGCCCGAGACCAGCTACACGGCCACCCTGTCCTACTGCACCGGCGACGCCAGCATCGAGTTCACCACCAGCTCGCTGGGCAAGCCGCTGACCGCCGACATCGTGGACAAGGCCTACATCGTCGA
The DNA here is from genome assembly GCA_003694325.1 of Deltaproteobacteria bacterium. GTDB lineage: Bacteria > Myxococcota_A > UBA796 > UBA796 > UBA2385 > J125. The sequence goes on along the minus strand of RFKJ01000408.1, from coordinate 2,151 downwards.
CCTCGATGGCGCCCGGTTCATCGAGCCGGCGGGCGTCGCCGACCTGCTGCTCGGCCAGCTCTCCAACAGCATCCTCCTCGGGGTCGTGGCCACCAGCCCCGACCTGCAGATGATCGGCGCCCTGAGCGTGGACGGCGGCACCGAGCAGGACACCTGCACGCCGACCATCGACTTCCCGCCGGCCGACTTCAGCGAGTCGCCCTACTTCGCCATCGGCCCGCAGACGACCACCATCAGCGCCGCCGGCTACGACATCCAGATCGACAACCTGGAGATCAGCGGCACCTTCGCCGCCGATGGCAGCTACTTCGGCGGCGGCGTCCTGGCCGGGCAGCTCGATGCCCGCGTCCTGGCGCCGCTGGTCGCCGACCTGCTGGGCACCGACGACCCCGACACCATCTGCGCCACGCTGGTCGGGTTCGGCGTGGAGTGCAAGACCTGCGACAGCGACGGTGCGGCCTACTGCATCGACGTGCTGGTGGACGACCTGACCGCCACCGAGCTGAGCACCTCGCTGGTCGTGCGCACCGACGCCGACATCAAGAACGACCCGGCCTGCGCCCGCTGAGCGGTTCGGGTCCGGCCGACGGGCCGGCTCCTCCACGGAGTCGGCCCGGTTGGCTCGACGAAACGGCTGAACGAAACGGGGCCGGCTCCTCGACGGGGCCGGCCCTGGTGTTTCGAACGCCGGGCGTGTCGAGCGGTGCCGCGAGGGCCTGCTGAGCGGCGGCCCCCACGCGCACCGGCGCGTCAGTACAGGTAGGCGTAGTTGATCGGCCAGTCGTAGCTGAAGGTCGATCCGTCGAAGTCGGCGTAGGCGACGCCATACCAGCCGTAGCCGGTGTAGTAGTAGTACATGACGCCGTACTTGCCGAAGTCGGCATAGCCGTAGCCGAAGTCGGCCCCGTCGAAATCCGACGGGTCGAGCGTCGGGCAGGCGCTGGATTCGGCGACGGTGGAGTTGGCGGTGGACAGTCCGAAGGCCCAGTCACAGGAAGCACACAGGGCCGGCGGCGGCGAGGTGTTGGTGACCTCGGAGCGGACGACGCAGACGTCGCTGCCGTCCAGGGACTGGTAGTACAGGTCCTCGGTGCCGGTGTAGCTGCCGCCGAGGCCCACCACGACCTCGGCCGAACCCCGCAGGCCGACGATGACCGGGGCGATGCCGGTATCGGTTCCGCCCCCATCGGCGCCGCCATCGCCTCCTCCCAGGGAGCCCTCTCCCTCCGGAGGGCCGCCCCGGCCACAGGCGAACAGCAGAGCGGAGGAGCACACGAGCGTCAGCGAGATCATCGAGCGGGTCATACCGGGTCCTCGGAACCAGGGGAGGCAGTGGGACGAAGGTGCATATCGCGATCGGCGAGATCCTGCCCGGGTCTGTCCGGCAGCTCGAGTCCACAACGGTCGAGGATGGCCTGAAAATCGGCCGGGGGAGCCGACGAGAACCGCATCCAGGCACCGGTCCTCGGGTGGCGGAAACCCAGGTACCAGGCGTGGAGCAACGGGTGGTCGAGGTCCCGCAGCAGCAGCGACAGCGCCGGGGGGACTCGCGGTCGGCCGCGGTACACCGGGTCACCGACGAGGGGAAGGCCGAGGTGGTGGAGGTGGACCCGGACCTGGTGGGTGCGGCCCGTCTGCAGCCGGCACTCCACCAGGGACAGCCGGCCACCGGTCCGCGAGCCGGGGACCGGCAGGGAGGCGGTCCCCCGCAGGGCCCAGTGGGTCACGCTCCTCCGCCCCCCCTCCACCACCGCAAACCGCTTCCGGTCCCGCGGGTGTCGACCGATGGGCGCATCGACGGTGCCCGCGGCCGCCGGAGGCGCGCCCCAGACCACGGCGAGGTAGTGCCGGTCCAGGGCGTGGACCGAGAAGTCGGCCGCCAGCCGGTCCAGCGCTTCCGGGGTCCGAGTCACCACCATGGTTCCGCTCGTTCCCTTGTCGAGCCGGTGCACGATGCCGGGGCGCGCCGGGTCTCCCCCCGCCTCCCGCAGCAGGTGCAGCAGCCCGTGGACCAGCGTCCCGGTGGCGTGGCCCCGCGCCGGGTGCACGACGATCCCGGCGGGCTTGTCCACCACGATGATGTCGTCATCGAGAAACAGGATCGGCAGGTCGAGGTCCTCTCCCTCCAGGGTGGCGGGCGGGGGGGGCGGG
>RFKJ01000407.1 GCA_003694325.1 Deltaproteobacteria bacterium | reverse complement strand
GGCCCCGCGCTAGCCATCGCCTCCGCTCTTTTCCGCACCCACCCGCCGAGGTGCCTGCCGCAGCCACGCGCTGCCGCGGGTGAAACGGGAAGTCCGGTGAGGCGCCCCGGGTTCGTGATGGACCCCGGCCCGACACCGGCGCGGCCCCCGCCACTGTGACCGGGGACGACCGCTGCACACAGGCCACTGGGAGGCCCCCGCGGAGCCAGTCCGCGAGGAACGCCCGGGAAGGCGCAGCAGGTCGGCTGATCCGGGAGCCAGGAGACCGGCCTCTGCGGTACGCCCTACCGGCGCGTCGAGCCCCCGCGGCTCACCGGCGCGCCGCCACGTTCTTCGGGGTGAAGAACCGGTCGGGTCGAGCGGCCGCCCCTGGCAGCCGCGCGACGTGCCCAGCGCAGAACCCCGACGGAGGCCGGCACCGTGTTGCCGTCGCTCGCCGTCGCCCTCGCCATCCCCATCGCCCTCGCGGCGGAGCCACCGCCGAGGGCCGCGGTGCGGCCGGACACCGACCCCGACGGGTCGCTGCCGCCCGCCGATGGCGGCGAGGAGGTGGTCGTCGAGGGCCGGGGGGCCGGCGTCCCCGACCCGGCGACGACCTCGGCCAGCGTGACGGTGCTGGCGGTGGACGAGACCGTGGCCGCCACGGCCGACGTCGCCAGCCTGCTGGAGCGGGCCGCCGGGACGACCGTGGTGCAGCTCGGGGGGCTCGGCGACTTCTCGGCGGTGAGCATCCGCGGCAGCAGCCTGCGCCAGGTCGCCGTCTACCTCGACGGCGTGCCGCTGAACCCCGACGGCAGCGATGTCGTCGACCTCTCGGAGCTGCCGCTGCAGGCCTTCGACCAGGTGCGCGTCTGGCGGTCGAACGCGCCGCTGGGCTACGCCGCCAGCCCCATCGGCGGCGTGGTGGACCTGCGCACCGCCGACCACCCCACCGGCTCGGCCGCGGTCACCTGGGGCCAGTACGACACGGGGCGGCTCTTCGTCGCCGACGGGTTCGAGGCCGAAACGGGGACCCGGCCGGCCGACGGCCTGGTCGTCGCCGACCTGTTCCACACCCGCGGCGACTTCAGCTACTTCGACGACAACAACACCATCTACAACCTCCTCGACGACCGCCGGCGGACCCGCGACAACAACGACAAGACCCAGCTCTCGACCCTGGCCCGGCTCCGGTGGGGCGATCGCCGGCTGCGGCTGACGCTGCAGGACGGCTTCCTGTCCCGGGACGAGGGCCTCCCCGGCCCCATCGGCAACCCGACCACCGCGGTGCGGCTGGAGACCCTGCGCAACCTCGCCCTCGGCCGGGTGGAGGCAGGGGGCGACAGCCTCCGCAGCGACAGCCGGCTGTGGTGGCTCCAGCGCCAGGAGAGCTTCGACGACCGCCTGGGTGAGATCGGCACCGGCAACCAGTGGCAGCGCACCTGGCTGACCAACCTCGGTCTCCAGGAGCAGCTCCTGTGGGTGCCCGACCCGCGGCTCACCACGACCGGCCTGCTGTCCATCCGTCGCGACAGCGTGGTGCTCGCCGACCTGCTCCAGGATCGCGTCGAGCCGCCGCGGATCCGGTGGAGCGGCACGGCGGCGGTGGGCGCCGATCTGCGCCTGTGGTCCGACCGCATCACCCTCTCGCCGGTGCTCCAGGCCCAGGGCCTGGACAACCGGGCCCTCGGCAGCCTCCCCTTCGAAGACACCGCCGTCGCGCCGGAAGCCCGGAGCGCCGACCTCTACTTCACCCCGCGCCTGGGCCTGCTCCTGCGTCCCCATCCCCGGGTGTCGCTGAAGGCCAATGTCGGCCGCGGGGTCCGGCCTCCGGATCTCTCCGAGCTGTTCGGCGACCGCGGGGCGGTCATCGGCAACAGTGAGCTGCTCCCCGAGCGGTCCCTGTCCTGGGACGTCGGCGGGCGGCTGTCGCTGCCCGACGGCCCCAGGGTCCGCGCCAGCCTCGACCTCGCCCATTTCTGGTCGCGGACCGAGGACCTGATCGTCATGGTCCAGAACAGCCAGCGCACCAGCGTGCCCATCAACCTGGGGCTGGCCTGGGTGCAGGGGCTGGAGGCGGCGGTCAACGGCGAGCTGCTCGATGTCATCGACCACACCAGCAGCCTGACCTGGACCCTGTCGCGCAACCTCACCCCCGATCCCGGCGTGGCCGACAACCAGCTCCCGCGCATCCCGGCCCTCGAGGTGCAGGTCGACACCGGGCTGCACTGGGGCGAGCGCCTCCGGTTGGGACATTCCTGGTCCTACACCGCCGGCAACTACTGGGACGCCACCAACTTCTACCTGTCGGCGCCGCGGTCCATCCACGGCGCGTTCCTTCGCGTCCAGCCCGACGACCGCTTTCCATCCGTCGAGCTGAGCGCGCTCAACCTCACCGATCGCACGGTCGAGATCGTACCCCGCAACCCCCTGGACGAGACCGACGACAGTCGCATCGTCCAGTCCATCAGTGACTACGTCGGCTACCCCCTGCCCGGCCGCACCCTGCTGTGCACGGTGCGGTGGAGTGGTTGGTAGCCGACCCGAACCCCCCAGGAGCCATCCATGGACACCCGCTTCCTTCTCCCCCTGCTCGGCCTGCTCATGGCCTGCCCCCCCAAGGCCGACGTCGACGACACCGGCCTGCCCGACACCGACGGCGGCGCCACCGACGGCGGAAGCGCCGACGGCGGAAGCGCCGACGGCGGAAGCGCCGACGGCGGCAGCAGTGATGGCGGCAGCGGCGACGGCGGGAGCACCGACGGCACCCAGACCACCGCGGTCGTCGCCACCCTGGCCCAGGACTACTCCACCGGCAGCCTCGCCGAGATCTCCATCGCCGACTGGACGGTCACCGACGAGATCACCACCACCTCGGGCGACCCCCACGTCAGCGTCGACGACGGCTACGTCTTCCAGATCAACAGCTACGGCTACGACACGGTCCGGGTGTACACCCCCGGCGACTACAGCGCCCCGGTCATGGAGCTGAGTGTGGGCACCTCGGGTCCCGGCCCCAACCCCAGCACCAACCCCTACGACGCTCACATCTGCGACGGCAAGCTGTTCGTCAGCCTCTACGGCCGCGACTACCTGCCCTGGTACGACCCCAGCAGCGGCCTGCTCGGCGGCACGGTGGACCTGTCCGCCTACGCCGATGGCGACAACAGCGGACCCGAAGCCAACCAGATGGTCGAACGCGACGGCAAGCTCTACGTCGGCCTGAACCGCCTGGACCGCAACTCCGGCTGGACGACCGTGGGCGGCAAGGTGATCGAGATCGACTGCGAGACCGGCACCATCACCAACGACTGGGACGTCGCCGGCAACACCCAGGTCTTCGACTGGGAGGGCCACAGCGAGGTGCTGGCCGGTGGCAGCGCCTACGGCGACCAGGGCGGCGGCCTCTACGTCATCGACCCGGCCGCCGACACCGTCACCCGGGTGCTGGACTTCGACGCCGACGAACAGAACGTCGCCCACGTGGCGGCGTGGGGCAACAAGGCCGTGGTGGTGACTTCGGCCTGGGACTACAGCGGCTACTCGGTGTACTGCGCCGACCTGGGCAGCGGCACGACCAGCCTCGCCGAGAGCTTCGTCGAGTACCTGACGGACGCCGCCGCCAACGACCACGGAGAGGCCTGGGTCGCCGCCAACTGGGGCTGGAT
>RFKJ01000406.1 GCA_003694325.1 Deltaproteobacteria bacterium | reverse complement strand
GTGGAAGAAGAAGACGACCGGCATGGGCTCGGCCGGCAGCGGGTCGGGAACCACCACGGTCACGGTCCGTTCCGTGTCCGAGGACAGGAAGGTCGTGGTGCCCGAAGTGGACATGTCCGGGCACGCGCCGCTGCTCAACGGCGCGAGCTCAGCCACCCCGCCCGCCGCCGACGCGCCGGTGTCGTCCTCCCCGGGTTCGGGTCCCGCCTTGTCCCCACAGGCCGGCAGCCCGAGGATGGAGAAGCCCAGCGTAAAGAGCCCGAGCGTGAAGATGGGGCGCATCGCGTCTCCCGGTGAGAACCTGTCACGGTGCGCCGGGCAACGTAGCCCGCGGCGGCGGGTGGCGCGGTAGCATCGGCCCTGGGAGGTGTGCATGGTGCCGTGTTGGATGGTGCTGGCCGGTTGCCTGGTCAACCAGGAGCTGTACGAGGAGCGCCTCGCCGCTCTCTCGGACAACGACCAGGACGGCTTCACGCCCGAGGAGGGAGACTGCAACGACCGCGACCCGAACATCGCCCCGGGCCTGGACGAGGTCTGCGACGGCAAGGACAACGACTGCAACGGCAGCATCGACGACGACCCCGCGGAGCCGACCTGGTACCCCGACGGTGACTCCGACGGCTACGGCGCCGACCACCCGACGCTGACCGCCTGCTCCCCGCCCGAGGGCTACGTCGACCGAGGTGGCGACTGCGACGACGGTGACGCCACCATCCACCCCGACGCCGTCGAGGCCTGCAACGCCATCGACGATGACTGCGACGGGCAGACCGACGAAGAGCCGACGGCCGATCCCCTCACCTGGTACTTCGACGCCGATGGGGACGGCTGGGGCGACGACTCCCGCACCATCAAGCAGTGCCAGCCGCCGGAGGGCTACACCGACCGCGGCGGCGACTGCGAGGACCTCGACGACGCCGTCAACCCCGACGCCGACGAAGTATGCGGCAACGGCCTCGACGACGACTGCGACGACGACCCCGACGACTGCCGCCTCCAAGGCGAGCTGAGCGTCGACGACGCCGCCGCCGTGATCTACGGCGAGACCCCGGGGGACGAGCTGGGGGTGGCGGTGGCCTGGCTGTCCATCGACGAGCCCGGGACTGCCGCGGTCATCGGTGCCTACGGGGCGAACCCGGTCTCGGTCGACGAAGGGGTGGCCATGGTCGTCGACGCGGCCACCGGGACCCGGTGCACCGCCGCCGGGTCGGCCGAGTACGCCTCCCTCGGCTGGTCGATCGCCACCGGCGGGGACTTCAGCGGGGACGGACAGGACGACTTCGCCGCTGGGGCGAACAACGACACCGACGGCGGGTCGGTCCGGATCTACGACGGCGCCTGCGCCGGCGACGGGCCGGCGCCGCTGTTGACCGTCCTGGCGGGCGCGCCGGGAGCCCAGCTCGGCTTCTCCCTGAGCCCCCTCGTCGACGTCGACCGGGAACCCGATGGCATCGTGGACCTCCTCGCCGGCGCCCCCCGCTGGCAGGAGGCGGCGCCCGATGGCGGCGCAGCCGTCCTGGTCAAGGGACCCCGGACGGGAACGCTTCGGATGGCGGACGCCCCGCTAATGGTGGAGGGGGACGTCGAGGGCCAGGGGCTCGGACTGGCCACCGCCCTCGGTGATCTCACCGGCGACGGAACCGCCGATCTCATCGTGTCGGGCCCGGCCTGGGAACACCCGGAGGTGGTCGCCGGGGTCTTCGTCTTCGACCCCGAACTGTCCGGCCGGATCGGGCTGTCCGATGCCGTCGCCAGCATTGCCGACACGGTGACGAACACGCTCCTCGGCATGCGGGTCGCCGCCGGCGCCGACCTGAATGCCGAGGGACACGAGGACCTCGTCTTGAGCGCCATTCCCCCCGACACGGCCATGCCCAACTCCGGCGCCGTCTACCTGGCGCTCGGTCCACTGAGCACGGCATCTTCGGTGGACGACCACATCCGGATCTCCGAGGGCAGCGAGGCCAACGCCCTGCTCGGCTCGTCCCTGGGGATCGGCGACTTCAACGGCGACGACCACCCGGACCTGGCCGCCGGCGCCATCGGTGCTGCGGACGGGGAGGGTGCGGTGTGGGTCTGGTCGGGGCCCATCTCCGGACCCGCTCCCCCGGCGGCCACGCTCACCTTCAGCGACGGCGCCGGCATGGGCTCCTCCGTCGCACCGGGTGGCGACTTCGACGGGGACGGGACGCCGGACATCCTGGTCGGGGGCAGCGGAACCGACGCCCGGGCGGGCATGGCGGCCGTCTTCCTGGGCCGGAGCCCGTAACCGTCAGTCGGCCGGCCCGACCGGTCCCCCGTCGATTCGCGGAACGAGCCCGCTCTCTCCGAAGGCGTCGAGGTATTCCTGGCGCAACCCGAAGCAACTCGAACGGTCGGCGCACGCCGCACATGCCTTCGCGAACCGCCGATGATCCAGCTCACCCTCCTCGTAGGTTCCACGCTGGACGATCCGGACCCGCGCGTCGACGATGTCGGGATCGAGAACACACAGCGCAAAACCAGAGGACCCGCCGACCTCCACCGGGATGCCGGCCTCCCGCAGGATCGCCACCGCGCGGCTCAAGGGACCGCGCACCCGGTCGAACGGAACCTGCGAGGCCGCCCACAGGCCGTCCTGGTGATAGCCCGTGGGGTGAGAGTAGGTCACTCGCGCGACCCGTCCCGCTTCCGCGAACCCGGCGATCCGGTCGCGAACAAACCGGGCATGTTCGGGCAGCCGATCGACGTTCTCCGCCTCCACCACGCAGTTGAGCGTGACCCGCAGGCCCACCGAGAGCGCGTTGATCACACCTTCCACGGTCCTGGCCCAGGTCCCCGGTGCCCGGGTCATCCGGTCGGACACGTCTGCCGTGCCGGCGTGCAGGCTGACATGCAACGCGATGACGCCGGCGTCCGCGAGTCGCACAGCGTAGGAACGTCGGCTCAACCGCACCGCGTTCGTCTGCACGACGACCCGCATGCCGTGGAGGCGCGCGGCCCGCTCCACCAGGTCGGGCAGTTCCTGCCAGGTGGTAGGCTCGCCGCCGGTGATGTGGACCTCCTCCACCCCGAGCTCGGCCAGCTCGTCGAGCCACCGCTCCACCAGCGCCCGGGGTGGAGCCGGCCCGCGCCGGTCCTGCCAGCAGAACCAGCAGTCCTGGTTGCAGCGATACCCGAGCCGCACCATGCCATGGAGGCCTTCGGGCGAACTGGCGAGCTGGCGGAACTCGCTGTCGTCCAACCCGGCGTACGGCCACCAGCGGTCGAGTGCCTCGGCGAGTCGACCAAGCGCCGGGGGAGGGACGGCCCGCAACGCCGAGGCAACCTGGCGCCGCGAGTCTCGGGGCAGCGCGTCGAGACGCGCGGACAGTGGAGCCCCGGCTCGGCGGGCCGAGGGAGAGACTCCCCGCAGCTCGACGTGCCCCCCGCCGGCCTCGACGACCAGCGCCTCGCCACGGCACTCCAGGCGTACCGGATCCCGGTCTCCGAGCCCCAGGACCGGACGCAACGCCGCCTCGACGTCGGCACGCAGGGCACCGACGAACGGGCTCAGCCTCGCCGACCCTTCCTGCACCGTCACCATCCTCGCCACCTAACCCGGACCTCGCTACAAGCAGCCGATGCCTCCCCTGCGCCCGCGACCGCTTCCCCCCACCGCCGTGCCGCCCTTCGCCCAGGTGGGCCGGCCGATCGCCGGGCGCAGCGACCTGTGGAGCAAGCCGCTGATCCTGCTGATCGCGGTCGGGATCTTCGTCTCCTTCCTGTCGCTGCTGTGGGAACTGCAGCACAAGGAGCACCTCCGGGTGGTGGAGGTGCGCTTCATGGAGGAGGAGGCCGCCGAAGCCGAGGCCGCACTGGAGGCGGCCGGTGCCGGGCCCGCACCCGCTTCGGTTTCGGCAACCTCCGACCCGGAGCGGGTCCCGGCCGATCAGCCCGCGAAGCCGTAGACCTCCCGGGCGAGGTACTCCTTGACGTCCTGCTTGCTGGCATCGTCGATGCCGGCCGCATCCCCGCAGGTGTCCACCTGGGCGTCGAGCATCCGGGCGTCCTGCACCTTGTGATCCGGGCGGGTGTAGACGTCGAGGCCGTGACAGCCGGTGCACTGCCCGTTGAC
>RFKJ01000405.1 GCA_003694325.1 Deltaproteobacteria bacterium | reverse complement strand
GGGCGGTGGCGGGCGACGGCGCGCGGCACCAGCACCGCGTCGGCGCCCAGCTCGTCCTGGATGCGGGCCAGGGCGTCGGCGAGGGCTTCGCGGGACCGCTGGCGGTCGAGCAGGTCCCGCTGGCGTCCGTCGAAGTCGTGGGCGCCGGGAAGCTCGACGGCCACGGCCTGAACCGGGCCGGCCAGGCGCACCCGTTCCAGGCGGGTGCGGAGGAGCTGGAGCATGTGGGGGGCGCTGCGGGAGGGGGCGCCGAGGCGGACGCTCAGCTCCTGGACGCCGCCGGCCGCGGAGAGCGCCGGGGGAGCACCGTCGATGCCCGCGTCGTCGTCGCCTTCCTGGGGATCGAGGGTCAGCCGCAGGATCACCCGGCTCACCGCCCTGCCCGCCGCGGCGAGGTGGGCCGCGGCATCCCGGAGCAGGGCGTTGAGCACGAAGATCAGCGCATCTCGCTCCACCACCGGGTGCATGAGGTCCTGGGTGAACACCAGGGCATCGTCCTGCCGCCAGGTGGGGATCACCGGGCGGTGGCCCCGGCCCCGGGCCAGCGCGTGGGCGGCGACCGCGACCGGCGAGAGGCGGCCGACCACGCTGGCCGGGGGCAGGGCGGCGAAGGCGCCGACCGTCCGCAGGCCGAGGCCCTCCAGCAGGTCCTGCTCGCCAGGAGGCAGCCCGAGGGCGTCCAGGGGCAGGCCGGCCAGGGCCCGGGCACCCTGGCCGGGGCGGACGATGCGGCAGCGTCCTCGACCGGCGGCGGTGCGATCCCACTTCGCGCAGGCCAGCGCCGTGTGGGGGTCATCGGCGATCACCACCGCGGCGCGGTGCCCGAGCTGCTCCAGGCGGATCCGCACCCGTTCCAGCAGGGCCCGTTCCCGGCCGGCGGGGGCGGAGTCCGCACGGCTGTGCAGTGTCGACGAGATCTCGGCGACCAGGGCATCGGGGGGCAGGGTCGCGACTCCCGGGGAGACCCGGAGGAGCTGTCGGGAGAGGTCGTCGAGATCGGCGGCTTCTCCGTCCGCGTCCAGCTCCTCCACCTGCAGGGCCGGGAGCACGGCCCGGGCTTCGGCCGCCGTCATGCCCGGCCGCACGCCGCCCTTGCGCGCCGCCGAGGTCGCGCACTGCACCCGCATGGCGCTTCGCTCTTCGGCGATGAGCGCCACCGGCTGGTGATCCATCCAGCCACAGCGCTCCAGGCGGAAGGCGGGGAGGTGGGCGACGAGGTACCGGAACATGCGTGCAGCATATTCGGTGCCGCAGGGAGGGCAACAGTGAAAAAGGACAGAATGTGTCCGAACCGATCCCTTGACAGGTCGAGGGATCCGGGCTCGCGGCGCGGCCCGTCTCGCCGACCCCTCCGGCGCATCGCCCGGGGGGGGGGAGCGGAGCAGGCGGACGGAGCGGCCGGCGGTCGTCGCCGGTGGAACCGGGCCCTCAGGCTCGCCGGATCGCCACCGGTTCCCAGCTCTCCTCCTCCTCCTCGGCCCGGGTGGCCCGCTCGACCTTCATCCCCATGTGGGTGTCGAACCGGACGCCGCCCCGCCGCCGCGCGCGCCGATCCCAGGCGCCGAACGCCGGCCCCGGCGGGACCAGGGCCCCCGGACCTCGACCGATGAGGTCGCCCCGGCCCCAGGCGAGCAGGGCCTCCCGGACGTGGGGGTGCTCCTCCTTCTTCCACCAGAACAGCAGCGCCCGCTGCCGGCTCCGCTCCCGGTCCCCCCGCGCCACCACGACCGGCCGGCCGGTGAACGGATCCTGGCCGGAGACGTACATCGCCGTGGCGAGGGTGGCCGGGGTGGGCATGAACATCTGGACCTGGCGGGGCCGCAGCCCGCTCTGCTTCATGTACAGGGCCAGCTCGATGCACTCGTCGGGCCCGGTGCCGGGGTGGGCGCACTGGAAGTAGGGGATGAGGTAGCGCTCCTGGCCGGCGTCCTCGCAGGCCTTGCGGAACCGCTCCATGAACTCGGTGAAGTACTCGATGCGCGGCTTCTTCATCAGGGCCAGCGACCGTTCACTGGCGTGCTCCGGGGCCACCGAGAGCTGCCCCTGGGTGTGGTGGAGGGCCAGCTCCTCGATGAATTCCGGGTCCAGCGCCGCGAGGTCGTAGCGGATCCCGCTGTTGACGTAGACCCGCCGGATCCCCGGCATGGCCCGGGCGGTGCGCAGCAGGTCGAGGTAGGGCCCGTGATCGGTGCCGTAGTGCTTGCATCGCACCGGGTGCAGGCAGCTCACCCGGCGGCACACGGCGTTGGCCTCGTCGGACATGCACCGCATGTGGAACATGTTGGCCGTCGGCCCGCCGAGGTCGCTCACCACCCCGTTGAACCCCGGGCGCTGCGCCATGGCGGCCAGCTCGCGCAGGACGCTGTCCTTGCTGCGACTGACCACGTCCTTGCCCTGGTGGATGGTCAGCGCACAGAACGAGCAGCCCCCCGAGCAGCCACGGTTGACGGTGACCGAGCCCTGGATGGACTGCAGCGCCGGGATCGGCTGGCGGTAGCAGGGGTGGGGGGCGTAGGCGAAGGGCAGCTCGTAGAGCCGGTCCAGCTCGGCGGTGGACAGGGGCAGGGCCGGGGGGTTCTGGACGACCACCCGCCCGCCGTGGCGCTGCAGGAGGACCCGTCCGCAGTGGGGGTTGGCCTCCCGGTAGAGCTTGACCGTGAGCCGGCCGAGCGCGGTGGGATCGGCCCGGCACTCGGCGAGGTCGGGCAGCTCGATGCCGGGTGGGACGGGCTCGTTGCCGCCCAGGGCGTAGGCGGTGCCGGGGATGTCGCGGAGGGAGCGGATGTCCTCGCCCGCGGCCAGTCGCCGGGCGATCTCGACCACCTGGCGCTCCCCCATGCCGTGCACCAGCAGGTCGGCCTTGGCCTCCAGCAGGATCGAGCCCCGGATCTTGTCCTGCCAGAAGTCGTAGTGGGCGAAGCGACGCAGGCTCGCCTCCACCCCGCCGACGACCACCGGCACGCCCTTGAAGGCCTGCTTGCAGCGGACGGTGTAGGGGATGGTCGCCCGGTCGGGGCGCAGCCCCACCCGGCCGCCGGGGCTGTAGGCGTCGGTGGTCCGCAGGTGCCGAGCGGCGGTATAGCGGTTGACCTGGCTGTCCATGTTGCCGGCGGTCACCCCGAAGAACAGCCGCGGCCGCCCGAGGACCCGGAAGGCGTCGACGTCGGTCCAGTCGGGCTGGGCGATGACGCCGACCGTGAACCCATGGGCCTGCAGCCACCGGCCGATGGCCGCCACCCCCCAGGCGGGGTGGTCGACGTAGGCGTCGCCGGTGACCAGCACCACGTCGAGGGGCGCGCCACCGGCCTCCTCGGGAGTCATGGGCAGGAAGTCGGGCATGCGGCCCTGTATCCGGCCCGCGCCGCCTGCCGAGGGGGTCGTCGCCGTCCCGGCGGAGAGGGGCGCTCCCCTCGCCGCCCCGTATGATGCGCGCCATGGCGGACCCTCCCCTCGACCCGCGGGCCGATCCGGCCCGACGCCTCGGCCTCCTGGTGGCCATCGTCGTGGTGGTGGCCTGGCTGCCGGTGCTCGGCGCCGGGTTCGTGTGGGACGACTCGGTCCTGTTCCTCGACAACCGGCTGCTGTCCGAGCCCGGACACCTCGCGGAGCTGTGGCGGTCGGACCTGTGGGCCGGCACCCCGGCGGCGGTGGAGCGCTCCGGTTTCTATCGGCCGCTGGTCGCCATGAGCTTCGTGCTGGACCGCGCGCTGACCGGGCCGGCGGCCTGGTTCGCCCACCTGCACTCGCTGTCCTGGCACCTGCTGGGCGGGGCGATCCTGTTCGTCCTGCTGCGCCGGGTGGTGCCAGCCGCCGCCGCCCTGGCGGGCGCGGCCCTGTTCCTGGTCCACCCGGCCCAGGTCGAGGCCGTGGCCTGGGTCGCGGCCCGCAACGACCCGATGGCGGCGGCGATGCTGTTGTCGGGGGTGGCGGTGCTCGACGACGACGACCCGCGGCCAGCCCGCCTGCTCCTGGGTGCGGCCTGCGTGCTGGGCGCGCTGCTCAGCAAGGAGAGCGCGCTCCTCGCCTCGGTGGTGCTGGCCGCATTCTCCCTGGCCCGGACCGGCCGGCCGGGCAGGCTGTCGGCGCACCTCGCAGTGCTCGCGGCGCTGGCGGTGTACGGGGGGCTGCGCGCCTGGGCCGAGGTGCCGCCGCCGGCCCGGGCCGACGTCGCGCACCTGCGGGCCGCGGTGCTGCCGGCCCTGGCGGCCTGGTGCCGGAGTGCCCTGTGGCCCGTCGGGCTCGCCCCGGGGGTGCACCTGGCCTGGCCGCCCCCCCTGGCGGGGTGGGCGCTGGCCGGGGCGGCGGTCCTGGCGCTGGCCCTGCTCTGGTGGGGGAGAAGGATCGCGGCGGCCGGGCTGGTGGTGGCCGGGGTGACCCTGGCCCCGGCGCTGGGGGCCGTCGCCAGCCAGGGGCTCGTGGCCGACCGCTACCTGTACCTGCCGCTGGCCGGGGTGGCCCTGGCGGTGGCGGGGGCGCTGGCCCGGGCGCCGCGCGTCGCCCTGGTGGCCGGCGCCGGCATCGCGCTGGTCGGCGGGGTCCTCACCGCGCGCACCCTGCCGACCTGGAGCGACGACGAGACCCTGTGGCGGACGGCCGTGCAGCGCCACCCCTCGCAGTGGACGGCGGGAGCGCTGGCCCGGACCCTGGACCTCGCCGGTCGGCCGGAGGCCGCCATCGCCTGGTACCGGCGGGCCATCGCCCCGCCCCAGGCCATGCAGGAAGCCTGCTTCCGGGTGACCGCCGTCGACGTCCTGCTCGGGGATCCCGAGGCGGCCGTGGCGGACGCCGAGGTCGCCCTGGAGGCGGGCTGCGCCCGGTCCCCCGAGCTGCTGGCGCCGGTCGCCATGGCCCATGCCCTGCTGGGGCACTGGGCGGTCGCCGAGTCGCTGGCCGCCGAGCTGGATCCCGATCCCACCGGGTTGGCGGTGGTGGTCCGGTCGGCGGCCGCGGCCCGCCGGCAGGATCTCGGCGTGCTGGAGGCAGCCGTCCGCAGCCACCCCGACGCCGATCCGGCAGGGCTGGTCGCCCGGGTGGCGTGGCTGCTCGAACAGGCGGGCGACGCCTCGTCGGCCGCCTGGGTCCGGGCTGCCGCGCCGTGACCCCGACGCCTGGAATACCCGGCGAGCGGGATCAGGCCGCCGCCGCCGCGGCCCGGCCGGCCCGCCACCGGCGCAGCGCCGGGATGCTGAGCAGCAGCGCCAGGAACAGGAGGCCGGCGGCCAGCAGGAAGGGCATCGGCGGACCGAGGTGCTGGAAGATGACGCCGCTCATCGCCGGCCCGATCACCCGGCCGAGGGCCGACATCGACTGGTTGGTCCCCATCACGAAGCCCTGCTCGTCGGGCGAGGTGCCCTTGGAGATGAGGGCCTGCAGCGACGGCGTGCTGATCCCCTGGCCGATGGCGATGATGACGAAGACGGAGACCATCAGCACCGGGGGGGGCGCAAAGGGCAGCAGGGCCAGGCCGACGGCCAGCAGGCCGAGGCCGACGGGGACCAGGGGGACCTCGCCGAAGCGCTTGACGAGCCGGCCGATGAGGCCGCCCTGCACGAAGACCATCACCAGCCCGGCGACGCCGAAGTAGCGACCGACGGTCGGGGCGTCGAGGTGGCGGACGTGCTCGGCGAACAGGGTGAAGCTGCTCTCCATCAGGGCGAAGGCGACGGTCATCACGAAGGTGAGGACCACGCACAGCCCGACGACCGGGTGCCGGGCCACCTCGATGAACCGGCGCGGGTCCAGGGTGCGGACGTGGCGCTCGCTCTGCTGGCCGGGCTTGCGGGTCTCGGGCAGCAGCACCAGGGCCAGCAGGAAGTTGACCGCCGACAGCCCGGCCGCCACCCAGATGGGAACGGCGTAGCCGTACCGGGCCAGCTCTCCGCCCATCCACGGCCCCAGGGTGAACCCGATGCCGAAGGAGGCGCCGATGAGCCCCATGCCCGCGGCCCGCTTCTCGGGGGTGGTGAGGTCGGCGACTGCGGCCTGGGCGGTGCTGACGTTGGCTGCGCAGGCTCCGTGGAGGGTGCGGAAGACGAACAGGAGCAGCAGGCTGGGGGCAGCGGCGAAACCGGCCAGGAACACCGCCGAGGCGGCGATGCTGACCAGCAGCACCGGCCGACGGCCGATGCGGTCGGACATCGAGCCCCACAGCGGGGCGAAGACGAGCTGGGCCAGCGAGTAGACCGCCATGAGCAGGGTCACCTGCACCGGCGTGGCCCCGAAGTCCTCGGCGTAGAAGGTCAGCAGGGGGATGACCAGGCCGAAGCCGAGCAGGTCGAGGAAGACTGCGAACAGGACGGGGATCAGCGCGCGGGACATGGGCGTTCCGACTGGTCGAGGGTGGCCGGGGTGGACACGCCGCCCCCTCTACCCCGGGTCGACCCGCAGCACGAGTGCGAGGTCCATGACTTCGTCGCCGTCGGCATCCCCCGTGGCCAGCTCCTGGCCGGTGCGCAGCCAGGCCTGGGTCCGGACCCAGGTGGCCTGGGCGACGTCGGCCCCCACGACGCCGATGCCCCACCAGTCGCTGCCCGCCGGCAGCAGGTCGAGCCGGCCGCTGTCGTAGCCGGCGGCCGTCGGGGTGGCGTCGGCGGGCGCGTATCGCGGTGCCCCCACCAGCAGCTCGGCCCGGCCGTCGCCGTCGAGGTCCTCGATCCACAGCGTGCGGCCGAAGGACTCGGGCGAGGATCCCCCGCGGACCGTGAAGTCGGGGGTGGCGGGGAACAGGTCCCCGCCATCGGGCCCCGGCCGGACGCCGTCGTCGACCCGCCAGCCCTTGATCCGCCCGGTCTCCGCC
>RFKJ01000404.1 GCA_003694325.1 Deltaproteobacteria bacterium | reverse complement strand
CGCTGGACCCGGGCGAAGCCGAGCCGGTGGTGACGGTCGACTACGACGGGGACCGGGCGACCATCCGCTACCGCGGCGTCGCGGTCGGTTCCGGCGCCGTGACGCTGCGGGTGGGCTTCGACGGCAAGGTGGAGCGATTGGGCACCCACGAGGTCGGGGGAGCCGGCGATCCTCCAGGAGGCGGCGGCGGCCCGCGTGGCGGCGGCCCGCGTGGCGGCGGCCCGCGTGGCGGCGGCCCGCGTGGCGGCGGCGGCCCGCGAGCCGGAGGCTTCGGCGGCGGCGCGCCCGGTGGCGTGCCGACCGCCTGGGTGCTCGACCAGCCCATGCAGCTCGCCGACGGCGTCGCGACGACCACGCTGACCCTGCCCCCGGACACGCGGGCCCTGTCCATGTCGTTCATCGGCGCCGACGGCCGGACCGACGACAACGGCGGCGAGGACTACCACAGCGGCGCCCTCTTTCCCTACATCGGCCCCTTCCTGACCCCGGGCTCCGACGGCGGGCTGTCCACCCGCGTCACCGTCACCTGGGAGACCGACCGTCGCTGCAAGGGCGTCGTCCTCTACGGCGACGATCCCGAGCACCTCGACCGCCAGGCGGTCGGCACCCGGCCCGACACCATCCACCACGTCGAGCTGGCCGACCTGCGCCCCGGCGCCACCGTCCACTACCGGGTCACCGAGTGCGGCACCGGGCGACGCAGCGAGGTCCACGCCTTCCACACCATCGCCGATGACGCGACGACCCTCGACGTGGCGGTGCTGGCCGACATGCAGGACAAGGGCACGCCCCAGAGCCGCTGGGGAGAGATCGCCCGGCACGTCGCGCAGGCCCACGGCGAGGTCGACCTGGTCCTCGCCCCCGGTGACCTGGCCGCCGACGACGAGCCCCGGTTCTGGTGGCTGTTCTTCGACCGGGCGCGCGACCTCCTGGCCTCGACCCCCCTGGTGCCGGCGGTCGGCAACCACGACACGCCCGGCCGCCAGAGCAACCCCGACGACAGCAGCTTCCTGCGCTACTTCCCGGTGCCCCGGACCCCCGGCGCCGGGGGCGTCTACGCCACCCGCGCCGGCCCCCTCGTCGTGCTC
Source organism: Deltaproteobacteria bacterium (assembly GCA_003694325.1). Taxonomy (GTDB): domain Bacteria; phylum Myxococcota_A; class UBA796; order UBA796; family UBA2385; genus J125. The sequence goes on along the minus strand of RFKJ01000404.1, from coordinate 2,622 downwards.
ACCCTCAACAGCGAGGTCCCCTCCGAGCTGCACCCGGGCGGCGCCCAGTACCGCTGGGTGGAGCAGCAGCTTGCCGACACGCGCGGAGATCGGTGGGTCTTTGCCCAGTGGCACGTGCCCCCGTTCAATGCCGGCGGGCGCTTCGCCCGCGTCCAGGACGACACCCGCCCGGTCACGGCGCTGTTCGACGGCCGGGTCGACTGGGTGTTCACCGGCCACGAACACCTCTACCAGCGCACCCTCCCGCTGCGCGCCGGTCGGCGTGCCGCCCGGTATGGCCGCGGGGACGAGGACGGCGTCGGCTACATCGTCGCGCCCACCGCCGGCGACCGCATCTTCGACACCCTGGCGCCCCTCACCGAGCCCAGCCGTTCGCTCCTCGGCTTCCCGACGGTCGGCAACCTCCGCCGGGTCGAAGGCGAGCACGGCTACCTCGTCGTCCACATCGACGGGCCCGACATCGGCATCCGGTCGTGGGGCATGGGGCGCACCCCCGGACAGCCGGCCACGGTGGTCGACGAGATCGCGTACCGCCGCGAGGAGTGAGGCTCAGTCCCGCCGCAGGATCCCGGTCAGGCAGCCCAGCGCCCCGCCCGCCTTGACGTACTCGCCGACCTCGACCGCGTGGACCTCGACGCCGGCCCGCTCCAGCCGGGCGCGGGTCCGCGGGCAGCCCGCCGGCATCACGACCCGGCGGGGAGCCACGGTGACGAGGTTGAGGGAGCGACGGGCCGTCACCTCCTCGTCGGGTTCCACCACCTCCAACCGGATTCCGTGGTCGCGCAGCGCCTGGGCGATGGCATCGGTCATCCGTCCCCCGTGTCCGAAGGCGAGGTCGTCGTCGACGAGCACCACCACCCCGAGGAGGTGCTGGGTGCCCGTCGGGAGATCGACCACCCGGGCAACGACGCCCTGGTCGGCGAGCACCGCGGCAACCGCGTCGGCGCCCGAGGCGTTGGTCCGCCGCCCCCGGCCGATGAGCACGTGCTCGCGATCCAGCCACAAGGCATCGGCCCCCTCGAAGGTGGCCCGCCCCCGAAGCGTGCAGCGGATGGGAATGCCGAGCCCGGCCAGGGCCGCGGCCATCCATCGCTCCTCGCCGGCCCGGACCGCCGCAGCCGGGCGGGCCAGGACGGCCCCTTCGGGCGTGACGAAGGCGAGATCGCGCATGAACAGGTAGTTGGGCGGGGCGTCGGGGGGGCGATCGACGTGGACCGCCACCCCCAGGTCCTCGAACGCGGCGATCACCGCGTCGGCCTGGTCCCGGAGGGCGCCGAGGTCGGGCCGTTCCAACATCAGCCAGGCATCCGGATCGTCGACCTCGGCGATGGAGCGGCCCGGCCAGCTCAGCAGCACCTCGCGCAGCGGCGCCACCTCGCTGCGGTAGCCGCAGCGGCGCCACAGGCGGCCTTCGGCGACCTCGTCGGCGTGATCGGCCGTGCGGGCCACGAACCCCGGACCGCCCCAGGTCGCCGCCAGGTCCTCCGGCCCCGCGGCAGGGCCTGCTCGCTCAGATCCAGGTGTCCCGGTCGCCATATCCAAGCCTCTCCGCCACCGAGAGGATGGCCGGGTCGGCCAGCACGTCGGCAAGCTGCTCGGCCCGAGCGTACCACCGGCGCTTGCGCGGTGGACTGGTGGACATGATCGGCGGCAGCCCCGCCAGCACCGCCTGGCGCATCGCCCCGTGGACCGGCCGTCCCAGCCAGGCGCCCAGCGCATCGAAGGCGGCGATGCGCCGCTCGGGAGGGCCGACGACATCCTCGAAGCGCATGCGGAACAGGTCTCCCCGCCGCTCGACCTCGGGATGGGCGTCGAGCCATCGCAGGACGTGCTCGTGGGCCGACCGCCACTGGAACCCGCACACCTCGCTCAGCGGCCGGTGCGTCCACGCCTGCCATCCCGGCGGCAGGTCGAACTTCCAGTAGCGGGCATCGCGGGGCCGGGCGTCGGCATAGCCGCGGATGCGCAGCGGGCGGTCGAGCCAGTGGGCATGGAAGCCCCGGTAGAGCCAGCCGTCGACGAGCCCGTTGATGGAGGCCGCCGGGTTGCGGGTGAGGTGGAGGATGCGCAGTCGCGCCCGGGGAAAGAGGGCCTGGAGGAAGGAGAGCCGGTAGGCATTGCTCGGCGCCTTGATGACCAGCGGCAACCGCGCCAGCTCGTCGTCGGTGGGGCGGCGGCGGGGTCCCACCAGGACGAAGGGCGGCTCCTCGAGGATCGGTCCCTGCAGGGGGGCGGGGGACTCGCCCACGCCGGGCAGGAAGTCCGCGATGCGCCGGGGATCCACGTCGTAGCGCCACGGACTGATCGACGGAACCCACCGCCTCAGCCGCCCCAGCACCGACAGGTGCAGCGCCACCGTGTCCAGGGGGGCCGCGTCCCGCGGGGCCGCGTGCCGGGAGGCCGCGTGCCGGGGGGCCGCGTCCCGGGAGGCCGGGTCGGGATCGACCTCCAGCCGGGCCAGCACCCGGTGGACCGTGTCGATCACCCGGTCGGGGTCGATGTCGAGGTGGGGCCACTGGGCGATCAACCGCCAGGCGATGTCGGTGGCCAGGCGCTGTCGCACCTCGTCGGTGAGCGGGACCGGTCGGCCCCCCACCATCATGTCGAGCAGCAGCTCCCGCT
>RFKJ01000403.1 GCA_003694325.1 Deltaproteobacteria bacterium | reverse complement strand
GTGGAGTCCGATCCGGACCGGTTCGCCGAGCGCCTCGCCGCCTGGGGATCCGGCTTCCTCAAGCCCCGGTTCGGCGCCCTCGGCGCCGGGGTCCGGCGGGTGCAGCCCGGCGACCCGCTTCCCGCCCGGGTCCGAGCCCTCCTCGACGACGACGAGCCGGCGATCCTCCAGCGCGCCGTACCTCCCCCCGCCGGCCTCGCCGGTCGCAGCCTCCGCGTCCTGTGCCAGCGGATGCCGGACCGGACGTGGCACCAGTGGCCGGCCGTGGTGCGCCAGAGCGTCGATGACCCGGTGGTCAACGCCGCCCGCGGCGCCGCCCTCGCCCCCGCCGACGCGGTCCTCTCCCCGGCCACCCGGCGGGCCGCCACCGGCGTCGTCGACGCCGTCGCCGGCGCCATCGCCGCCCATCCCGGCGGCGACCTGGCCGTGGAGCTGGGGGTGGACCTCGTCATCGATCCCGACGGCCAGCCGCACGTCATCGAGGTCAATTCCCGGCCCCGCGGTCGCCTGGAGAAGTTGGCGGCCATGGACCCGGCCCGGTTCGGCGCCCTGCACGTCCAGGCCTGCGCCCGGCCCATCCGCACGCTGGCCGCCTGGTACGGATAGGGCGTCGACGTGACCCCGTCCTCGCTCGTCCTCGCCTTCGCCCTCGGCTGCACCGGCCGCGCCCCCCTGCCCGAGGTCCCCGTCACCACCCGCACCACGCCCGAGGTCGACGGGCTCCGGGCCGAGCTGCAGGTCGACGGCCCGCTGGAGCAGCGCCTCGCGGCCCCCGATGACGCCGACCTGGTCCTCCTCCACGGTGCCGAGGAGGATGGCTCGCTGGACTCCTGCGGCTGCCAGCACCGACCGCGCGGCGGCGTCGCCCGACAGGCCGCCTACCGCGACGCGGTGCAGGCCCGGGACCCCGACCTGCCCGTGCTGCTGTTGAACGCCGGGGGCTGGCTGTCGGGGGAGACGGACATCGACGGCCGCACCCGTCCCGACGTCCCCCAGCGCAACGCCTGGATGGTGCGGGGACTGGCGCTGCTGGCGCCCACCGCGCTGAATGTCGGCACCAGCGAGCTGCGGGCGCTGCCCGACCTCCCCGCGGGGCTCCCCGCCCTGCCGCTGGTCAGCGCCCACCTGCACGCCGGCGCCCCCATCGAGGTCCCAGTCGTCGATCGCCTGGTGGTGGAAGCCGGCGACCTGACCGTGGGAATCACCGGCATCGCGGCGTCCGGGCCGGCGTGGATGGCGCCCGAGGGCTGGACGGTCGAGGATCCGGAAGCCGCCGCCCGCCGGGTCCTGGCCGAGCTGCAGGACCAGGCCGACGTGGTCGTCCTGATGGCCGACGCCCTGCCCGAAGTCGCCCGCGAGCTGGCCGAGGACGGCCTCGCCGACGTCGTCATCGACGCCTGGCACCACCGCAGCTTCAGCGCCCCCTTCCGGGTCGGGGACGCCGTGTGGGTCCGGGCCCACCACGGTACGATGCGCATCGGCGAGCTGCGGGCCGTCGTCGCCGACGGGAGGGTGGTCCGCGCGGTGGAGCGCAGCATCGACCTGGACGAGTCCATGCCCGAGCGGCCGGACATCGCCGACGTGGCCGACCGCGCCCGCCAGGAGCTGCGGCGCCTCGAACGGCTCACCTTCGGGTCCAGTCGGCGCTGACCCGGCCTCGTGGGCGGCGGGCGGGCCTGCGGGTCGTCTCCGACACCGGACCGATGGCGCATCCGCGCTGCCCGCCGAATGGTCGTTTCCCCCCGGGGGGCGAGGATCATCGCGCCCGGGGGGCGAGGAGCGACGGAGCGCTCAGCCCTTGCCGTCGTCCCCGATGGCTTCGACGGGGCAGTTCTCCATGGCCTCGTAGCACTGGGCCAGCTCTTCCTCGTTCTCGGGCTGCTTGTAGCAGATGTCGTGGTCCTCGTCGTCGCTCATCCGGAAGTTGTTGGGCGCGGCATCCGAGCAGACCGAGCACAGGATGCACTCCTGGTCCACGTAGAAGGACACGGTCTTGCCGTTGATGGTGACGCGGCCACCGATGTTGTCTTCCCAGATGTTGTCGGGATCGGCCATGAAGGGCTCCTGTTTCCGTTGAGGCCCGCCCCCTACCCGAGCCCCCAGGGGTCGGCAAGGGGCACGCCGGGCAGGTTCGGTCACGCTTTCCCAGCGGCGTGGCGTGGTTAGAAGTTCCGAATGTCCATCCTCCGCGTCGCTCGCCTCGGCCACCCGGTCCTGCGCATGGTCGCCGACCCCGTCGACCCCGCCGATATTCCCGGCGATGACGTCCAGCGCCTCATCGCCGACATGCTGGAGACCGTCGATGCCTACGACGGGGCCGGGCTGGCCGCGCCGCAGGTCCACGTCAGCCGCCGGGTCGTCGTGCTGCACCTCGGAGACGAGGCCGGCATGCGGGTCTGGATCAACCCGGTGGTCACGCCGTTGACCGACGAGATGGTCGTCACCATGGAGGGCTGCCTGTCGGTCCCCGGCCTCCGCGGGGCCGTGGCCCGGCCCGCGGCGGTGGAGGTGCAGGCGCTCGACCAGCACGGCGCGCCGGTCCGGCTCCACCTCCGGGGATTCGCCGCCGTCGTGGCCCAGCACGAGTGCGATCACCTCGACGGCGTGTTGTACGTCGACCGGGTCGACCCCCGCACCCTGGCCTTCCTCGAGGAGTACCGCCGGTTCGGCGCCTTCCCCTGGGGCACCGACGAGGACACCGGCGAGGACACCGGCGAGGACACCGACGAGGACACCGACGAGGACACCGGCGAGGACACCGACGAGACCGCTTCCCCCGACCCGCCCGCCGAGGGCGAGGAACACCTTCTCGACGACGACGCCCTCGAATCGTGGGCCGAGTCCATCTCCGACCAGGACACCAACTGATGGGCTTCCTCGCACGGATGTTCGGCATCTACTCCCCCGAGGAGCGGGTGGACCGGGCGCGCCGCTTCCTCGATCGCGGCGAGGCCAACGAGGCCCGCATCGAGCTGGAGGGGCTCGAGGGCCCGGAGGCCGAGGCCCTCCGAGCCGAGGCGCTGGCCGCCCTCGTCGCCCGCAACCTGCAGGAGGCCGAGGCCCGGTTCGTGGCCGGGGACGAGCAGGGCGGCGAGGAGCACATGGCCATGGCCAAGCAGTTCGGCGCCTCAGCCGAGGACCTGCGGGCCGTCCGGCGCACGGCCCGAGAGGCGCGAGCCGAGCGTCGCAAGGCCGAGGCCGCCCGCAAGCAGGCCGCGGAGGTCATCGAGCCCGAGGGCGACGACGCCCTGTGGAGCCTGCCGCCCAGCGATCCCCGCATCCGCTTCGCCATGCTGCTCGAGGCCTGGCCCGCCGAGCTGCAGGAACGCCTCGCGGGGCTGGGAAGGGAATACGCCGAGGCCGTGCTGCTGCTGGAGGACGGCCGGCCGGAAGAAGCCTGGGAGGCGCTGTCGGCCTGGGTCGGGCGGGAGCCGGCGGTCCGCTACGAGCGGGCGCGGGCCGCCATCGCCATGGGCCAGCACGTCAAGGCCGCCAGCGATCTGGAGAGCTTCGGCGACGCCGTCGGACACCAGCGGATCGGGGGAACCCACACCGCCGTCCTGCTGGCCCAGCTTCGCGCCCGCACCGGGGACCTGCAGCGGGCCCTCGATGTCATCGACGCCGAGCTGGCCCGGGGTGCCGACCCATCGATGATGGCCACCCGCGCCAGTCTGCTCGAAGCCATGGGGCGCCTCGACGAAGCCGCCGAACTGACTTCGCAGGTGATCCAGCAGGTGCCGAAAGACCTCGGCCTGTACCGGATGCTCGGCCGGATCCGCCTCCGACAGGGCGACCGGCTGGGTGCCATGCAGGTGCTGGAGGCCGGGATGCGGGTCGGCAAGTGCGAGAGCCCCGGCAAGTGCGGGTACCGGCCCCCGGATGTCGAGAGCCTGCGGATGCTGGCCCGGCTCTACCTCGAGGATCGGCGCGACCCCAAGCGGGCCCGGGAGATCGTCGGCCTGCTGGCGAACATGGTGCAGCAGCCCACCTGGGACGACGCCTACATCGCCGCCCTGGCCGCCCGCAACGACGACTCCCCCGGTTTGCCGGAGATGGTGGACCGGCTCCGCGCCGGGCTGCCGCCGGGCGACCCCCGGCTGGAGCTGCTGGCCAGTCAGTTCGGGCAACCCCGGCTCTCGGGCTGAGCCGCACCGGGCTCCCCCGGCGGTCGGCCTCCGTCAGCCCACCCGAGCCCGCCGCCCCCGCTTCGCCTCCTCCTCGGCGGCGACCCAGGCGTCGAAGAAGGCCTGCTTGCGGGCGGCGTCGAGGTCCCCGCCCCCGATCAGCGCCCGGCGCCGCTCGGTGACCCGTTGCAGGGTGCAGGCCGCCGCCACCGAGACGTTGAG
>RFKJ01000402.1 GCA_003694325.1 Deltaproteobacteria bacterium | reverse complement strand
GGGGTGCGGTGAGGGGGGGCTACTCCTCGTCCTCCTCGGTGTCTTCGTTGTCATCGGCGCGACGATGCCACGGTTCCAGCGCGTCGGCGAGCAGCACGACCTCGGTGTCGCCCGACACCGGGTCACCGATCACCATCCAGACGGTGTCTCGGCTTTGGTGAACGAGGCCGGGGCGGGGATCGAACTCATAGCCGCGCATGAACAGGGCCGGCGTTGCCTCCCAGAGGACGCGGATGATCCACATGGGGATGAAGCCTTCGGCTGCGAGCGCGTCCACCAGCCGCTTCCTGTCGGTGACCAGATAGTGGTGGTCGAACGTGTAGTAGGGCGGCTTGACGTCTCGCTCGGTCGCGACGGGTTCACCACGCCCGTCGAGGTAGTGCCGGAGCCATCGCCCGCCCCGCATGCCGGCTACGCCGAAGGCCCTTCCAAGGTCCGGCCCCAGCATCCAGACGTCCGGCTCCTGCGGCCAGTCTCCCTCGAATCTGGCGGTGACGCTGGCCATCGCAGCCCGGACTTCGATTGGCTGCGGGTCGCCGTCGCCGGTGTAGCTGACGTACCCCTGGTCGGTTCCTCGCCAGGTGAACCACGGCGCCCAACATGTCAGCGCCGGAGCGGCGTAGACGCCTTCCTCGATCCAGGCGGCGCGGTCGTAGTGCTCCAGCAGCACGAAGGGGGCATCCCTGCGCAGAAGATCGAGATCACCTGGCCGTACTCCGAAGGCACGGACCTGCACGAGCTGGTCGATGCAGCTCTGGTGGCCGCGGCGCCAGTGGGAGAACCCGAGGACAACGGCATCGGGCCATCGCTCCACCTCGCCCGCCAGGAAGATCGTGGGGTCCGGATGCACTCCTTCGGTGAGCCAGCGTTCGGCTCGCTGGCCGAGGTCGTCGACATCCTCGAACTGATCCACCAGCACACCGTCCGGCGTCCAGGCATCCTGCAGGTCTTCATCACCACCGTCACCGTGCTCGGTGTGTGGCAGTGGATCGGGTAGGCCGTGGCCCAGCCCGTCGAGGTTGGTCAGCCGCTCCCACCGTGCCTCGTCGCGATTCCATACGGGCATTCGATCGGCGAGGGCTCCAGCGATCCGGTCGACGGCTGCCCACACGTACTTCTCTCGGAACTGGCAGACAGCGCTGCGGGACCCGTGGCTGGCACTGGAGCCATGGCGCTGACCGATCGCATCGTCCACGACCTCGGGCGGCTTGTCCCAGTCGTGGTGCGAGAACCCGTCGCGCGACCATCCCCACGCCTTGACGAGATGGGCGACCATGCCGTTGCGGACCGCTCGCGGGTTTGGATCGGATACCCCCAGCTCGGCATCCACATGCGCGAGAAGCTGCTGAAACTCCTCGGAATAGACCGGAGTGGGGTGCCTCTCTGCCCGATCCTCCTTCATCTCCGGTTGCTCGGTCGCCCAGGTCAACAGGCCGCCTTCATCGAGTTCATCGGCCCCATTTCCGGTTCGCTCCTCGTACCATGCTCGAAGTTGGGCGAAGAGATCCTCACGGCTGGCTCGGTCCCGCTGGCTCTTCTCCTCCCGGGCGGCGAGCGCTGCCTCCCGCTGCTCGGCGAGCTTGGGCGGTGCGACAAGGCGACCTTCATCCATCGCGCGAAGCAGAGCATGGTCAATCGGACCATCCCAGTAGCCCCCCCCGGAAGTCGCGGTCTCCGAGAAGCGCCGGAAACACCGCTCGGCGACGTACCTGCTCAGGTCTCCGGTGACAATCTTGCCGCCGAAGAACCCGTCCGCCAAGACCTCCTCTCGGTCGACTTCCGGCCAGCCGCCCCTCGGTGCATATGGAGGGCGGGCTCGTTCAAGTTCTGCCGCGAACTCACCAGGGAGTGCCAAAGCGGCACGCTCGACAACGCCCCGGGCGGCCACACGGACTGGGATGCTCTCGGTCCAAGCCCTCGCCTCGGGTGAGAAGAACAGGCTGTCCATCAACCGGGCCAGTTCTGGCAGAGCCGGGTCATCCAGAGGCGCGCCGATCGCTGCGCCGAGCGCGGCGACCACGCAGTCATCGAGAATCTGCGGGTCATCCACGCTGGACAAATGTTCGAGCAGCCGCACCATCTCGCCGAGTCGACCAGAACCCCAGACGGCTAGCGAGGCCCGCACACGTTGCCGCCGCTGCTCGATGACCGTGGAGGTCGCCCATGCCGCCACGAGCGGCGGTCCATTCCACGGGTCCTGTCGCGCGAGCCCGAACTCGTCGAGAATCCTGTCGAAGCAGCGGCGCCAGGGGCCCGTACCGTCAAGGTCCTCGGGCACGGACCACACCGGATCACGTACGGCAAGAGCGAGTCCTCGAAGGGCTTCATCCAGCGCCAGGGGCCCGAGCGGATGGCCCGGAACGCGAGACACCGCAAGGACCAGACCGCGAACCAGAGCACGGTTGAGCGCGGTGGACTCGACCAACCAGTTGACGATCTCGTCTCTACGAGTCTCCGCGAGCGGAGGTGGCAGGAGGCTGAGGGCCTGTGCGTGGATTACGCGGAGGCCAGGGGGTGGTTTCATCCATGAGATATCGACGACGAAGTGCCCCTGCTCGGCAAGTTGAGCCGCATACAGGACACTGGCGGCGTCGCGCGAACGAAGGCTCGGTGGGAACGCTACCGGATCGCCTGGCGATAGCGCTGCGACGGTCATCCTCGCCAGACGGCTGGCAAGCACATAGTCGGAGAGGTGCCGTGTCGAGAGGGAGTACTCGGGCTGCGGGCTGCGCAGTCCACGAGGCGGCGGAAGGTAGCGATCGACGAGCCCATGTTCCTGGAGCGTCGCGAGGGCTACCCGCACCCGACGAGCCGTGAACTCCGGGTCCACCGCCATGACCCGGGCGACGACGTCCGCGTCGTCGATGCGCACCCGTCCCCCCTCGGCGGTGAGGTCGGAGAGTACCTCCAAGATCACCGGCAGAAGTCCAAGGTGCTCGGACCAGGCATCGTCGCCAGCGCGCTCCCGCGCTTCCTTTTCGAGTCTCGTGACCTTCCGACGGAAGAGGGTCAAGATGTTGGCGTTGGCGCCCTCGGCTGCGCTGACGGCGCG
>RFKJ01000401.1 GCA_003694325.1 Deltaproteobacteria bacterium | reverse complement strand
GGGCAGGGCGGGGCCCGCGGGATAGCAGGCCGTCCGGAGGTCGCCATGCAGCTCGCCGAACTGGTCCGCCACGCGCTCGCCGAAGACGTCGGCCATCGCGACGTCACCACCGAGGCGACGGTCCCCGCCGACCGCCGGGGCCAGGCCGAGATCCGGGCCAAGCAGGAGCTGGTCGTCTGCGGGCATGAACCGGCCGCCGAGGTCTTCCGGCAGGTGGGCGCGCGCTACACGATCGAGGTGGCCGAGGGGCAGCGGGTCGAGCCGGGGGCGGTCATCGCCCGGGTGGATGGCTCGCTGCGGGCCATGCTCATCGGGGAGCGCCTGGCGCTCAACTTCCTGATGCGCCTGTCCGGCATCGCCACCCACACCTCGCAGACGGTGTCGGCGGCGCCCGACCTGCGGGTGGTGGACACCCGGAAGACGACCCCGCTGCACCGGGCGCTGGAACGCCACGCGGTCCGTGTGGGGGGGGGCGGCAACCACCGCTTCGCCCTCTACGACGGGATCCTCATCAAGGACAACCACATCGCGGCCGCCGGCGGCATCGCGGCGGCGGTGGCCGCTGCCCGGGCCTTCGCCCACCACCTGCTGCGCATCGAGATCGAGGTGGGAGACCTGCACGAGCTGCGGCAGGCCCTCGAGGCCGGCGTGGACGCGGTGCTCCTCGACAACATGGACGACGACCGGATCGCCGAAGCCCTGGCCATCGTCCGGTCCTGGCAGGATGGCGGGCAGGGGCGGGTGCTCGTCGAGGCCAGCGGCAACATGGACGCCGCGCGCCTGCCGGCGCTGGCCCGGTTGGGGGTGGATCTCGTCAGCATCGGGGGCTTGATCCACCAGGCCACCTGGGCCGATCTCAGCATGAAGATCGCGATGGTGACAGCCTGACGCCGCTAGCTTTGCGGTGCCGGCCTTACGGTGTTGGCCTGGCGGTGTGGGCCAGCCACGCAGGCGGACGATGGGGGGAGGGGCCCGAATCGAACATTGTTCGGATCGGGGCCGTCGAGCCCTGCGCGGGGGGCGCCGACCGGGGGGTGCCGCCAGGCCGGTTGCTCAGCGCACGAGGCCGCGAAACACCTCGGGCAGCCGGATCGGCAGGTCGTCGACCTCGTCGCAGACGAGGTACCGTCCGGCGCCGAAGATCTCGCGGAGGTAGGCCTCCGCCTCGTCGGACTCGCCGTGGCGGATCGCCTGGGCCACCTTGGAGTCCAGGCTGATGCAGTGGACGTGGATCCCGGCTCGCCGGGCCTCGTGGACGGCCATGGCGGTGTCCTTGACCCCGTAGCTGCCCCGGTACTGGCCCCGATCCTCCGGGCGGCCGTCGGACAGCACCATCAGGATCCGTCGGTCCTCGGGCCGCTGCTGCAGGTGCCAGGTCGCGTGGCGGATGAAGGCCCCCAGCCGGGTGGCCCCCGACGGCCGCAGGTTGCCCAGGCGCTTGCGCACGGCGTCGTCGTAGGGTTCCTCCCACCCCTTGATCCGGCTCATCCGGCAGGAGCGCGGCCCCTCGCCGTTGAACCCGTAGAAGGCGTGGGGGAACTGCAGCACCCGCAACCCCTCGCTGAACAGGACCAGGGCCTCCTGCTCGCTGTAGATGATCCGGCCGCGGGTGCTGCCGGACAGGTCGACCAGCACCATGATCGCTACGTCCTTGCGCTGGCGCTGGAAGCGGACGTACCAGTCGACCCGGGGGGTGAACCCGGCGGCGATGTCGGCCATGCCGGCCACCGCCCGGTTCATGTCGATCTCGGTGCCGTCGGGCAGGCCGTGGACCCAGCGCTCCTCCAGGCGGAGGCTGGCGAACTGGCGACGGATCCGGTCGATCTGGGCCCGGTTGGCGGTGACGATGCGCTCGTAGGACTCGAGGGGGCCGCTGGACGAGGGCTCCTCGAAGACCCGGGTCGCGGCGACCACGTAGTGGGCCCGCTCGTGGTTCCACTCGTCGTACTCGCGGCTTCCATCGTCCTCGGGGCGGGCCTGCACCTCGTTGGTGACGACATCGTGCAGATCGCCGACGCCGGGGATCGGTGGCGGGACCCGGCCGGGGCGCATGGCCCGGGCCAGTCCGCCGGGCAGGGGCGGGCGCCCCTTGTTCTTCATGGCCCGCAGGAGCTGGCGCAGGGGCTTGTTGCCCTTCTTCCACTCGGTCTCGTAGGCGAGGTCGCGCTGGAGGTCGTCGAGGATCCACTCCGGCCGGATGACGCCGGCGAAGTAGGGCAGGGGAGGGGGACCCAGGCGAAGCCGACGAAAGTGCTCGCGCAGCCGGCGGGCCTGCCCGGAGAGGACCAGCGGGGCTCCGGCTCGACCCACCGCAGTCGACAGGTCGATGCCGTCCACGGCGGCGATGGCGTCCCAGGCCGGGCGGCTCTCCGCGGTGCGGGGAGGCTCGTCGCCCGGCGTGGTGACGAGGCCGTGGTACAGCGGCAGGAAGGCCCCGGGCATGCCCCGGCGCGGGACCTCGGTGAGGTTGATCCGCATGATGCCGGCCTTGTCGAGGAAGCGGAGGGCGTCGAAGTCCTGGGCGACGCCCGGGTAGCGATCCGACCACAGGCGCATCACCAGGCGGGTCGCCAGCAGGTGCCAGGCGTTGCGGTACACCCAGTCCCCGTGGATCTCGGCGAGGAAGGACTCGTTGTGGAGGAGATCCAGCTCGAGGAACCCGGCCTGGACCAGCGCCATGCACCGGAACAGGAGGGCGTCCTCCTCGGGGTGCTCCGGCGGGGGGGCGGCCCGGGGCAGGTAGATGTCCCGGGTATCGGTGCAGGCCGGGTCGCTCACCGCGATGGCCACGTCGAGCCCGCTCACCATCCGGACCCACGCCGCCAGCGGGCGGCGCAGCGACTCCAGGGGGAGCCCGACGTCGGTGCCATCGGTGAGCTGTCGCTTCACCCGCCCCATCAGGAAGTGGACGAGCAGGGCCTGCTCGGCTTCCTCGTCGGTCTCGGCGGCGATGACGGCCCGCGCCGCGTCGCCGTACTCCTCCAGGGTGGCCTTGTCGGCGTCCTCGGGGGTCGGCGGCCAGGTGGGGGCGGCCATCAGCCGAGCACGCTCCGCAGCAGCTCGCGCAGGCTCCGAGTCATCTCGGCATCGTCGGTGAGGGAGCCGACGAGGGTGACCTCGCAGGCGGCTCGCAGGTCGAGTCCGCCGGCGACGAGCTGACCGGCGTAGACCAGCAGCCGGGTGCTGGCCCCTTCCTTGAGGCCGTGGCTCTTGAGCTTGCGGGTGGCGCGCCCGATGTCGACCAGCCGCTGGGCGGTGGCCGTGTCGCAGCCGCTCTCCCGGGCGACGATCTCGGCCTCGGTGTCGGCGTCGGGGTAGTCGAAGGCCAGGCTGACGAAGCGCTGCCGGGTGCTCTCCTTGAGCTCGCGGGTCACCGACTGGTAGCCGGGGTTGTAGGAGATCACGACCAGGAACTCGTCGGGGGCGTGCAACTCCTCGCCCGTCCGGTCCAGCGGCAGGACGCGGCGGTCGTCCGTCAGGGGATGCAGGACGGTCATCACGTCGCTGCGGGCTTCCACCACCTCGTCGAGGTAGACGATGGCGCCCTCGCGAACCGCCCGGGTCAAGGGCCCGTCGCGCCAGACGGTCTCTCCCCCCTCCAGCACGAAGCGACCGGTCAGGTCGGCGGCGGCGAGGTCCTCCTGGCAGGCGACCGTGATCACCGGGCGGCCCAGCCGGGCGGCCATGTAGCGGACGAACCGGGACTTGCCGCAACCGGTCGGTCCCTTGAGGAGCACGGGCAGCCGGAGGCGGGCGGCGGTCTCGAAGACCTCGATCTCGCGGCCGGTCGGCCGGTAGTACGGAAGGTTGTCCGAGGACGGGAACGCAGGCATGGGGCGCGGGGGCTGGG
>RFKJ01000400.1 GCA_003694325.1 Deltaproteobacteria bacterium | reverse complement strand
GGTTGCGGGAGGCCGGCCGCCTGGACCGGGAGGGGTGGCGGGACCTGCTCCTGGTGGCCTCGCTGTCGGTAGGGGTGCGGCTGTGGCTGTCGCCGTGGACCCTGTTCAACGGGGCCATGGCCGCCTACGAGAAGATCGTGTATTCGTGGGGCTTCTGGGACGTGCCCACCCTGTACGGGGATGGGTGGGCGGCGTGGCTGGGGCCGCTGCACGCGGTGTTCGGGCTGCACCCCGACGTGAACCTCGGCGCAAACCTGGCCGTGGCCGCTCTGGCTCCGGTCGCCCTGTGGTCGGCCCTGCGGCAGCTCGCCGGTCCCGGCGCGGCCCGCCTCGGCGGCCTGTGGCTGGCGGTGCTGCCGCTGGCGGTGGCCCTGTCGGCGACCGAGGTCATGACCGTGCCGGTGCTGACGCTGTCGCTGGTGGCGATGGCGGCGGCGGCCCGCAGCGGGCTGCCGGGGGGCACGGCGGCCGGCGCGCTGGCCGGGCTGGCGGCCGGGTTCTCGACCCACGTCCGGCCGGAAGCCCTGCTGCTGCTGCCGGCGATCGCCGTCGCCCCCCTGGTGGCGGGCGGGCGGCGCGCCGTCGGTCGGGCCGGGCCCTGGCTGGCCCTCGTCCTGGGGGGCGTCCTCGTCGGGCTGCGCCTCGTGGAGATGCCCCCTCCCGACGCCGGCCCCATGCGGCTGACCGTGTTCGTGGACCCCTCGTGGTGGGTGGCCTCCCTGCTGCCGAACTTCGACGGGAACCTGTCGCCCCACCACCTGTTCCTGGACCTGCGGTGGACCTCGCCGCTGCTGTGGTGGGCGGTGGTCCAGGCTCGACGCGCCGGGCGGCCGGTGCTGCCCTTCGTGGTCGGCGTGGCGGCGACCTGGATGCTCCTCGCCAAGAGCTGGCCCCTGGCCGACGCCATGCGGCTGCAGCTCGTGGCGGCACCGGCCTGGATCGGCCTGGCCGCCGTCGGGGCCGATCGCTGGCTGGCGGGTCGCCGGCGGCTGCCCTGGGAGCTGGCGGGGGTCGGCCTCGTCGGGCTGCACCTGGTCACCGGGCGGCTGGACCTCGCCCGTCACCACGAGTGGCGGTTTCTGGCCCGCGAGATCCCCGAGCTGCCCGCCGGCAGCGTCCTGCGCTACGACGACACCCCCCACCGCAGCCACACCTTCGCCAGCGTCCTGCTCGCCCTGAACCCGGCGATCACGGTGCGGGGGGCCTCCGAGGGGCGCCCGGTGGACGGCGAGCTGCTGCTGCGCTCGGTGAGCTGCCTGGAACACGCCGACGAGGCCGAGGAGGGCGGCGCACCGCCGG
Organism: Deltaproteobacteria bacterium; assembly: GCA_003694325.1. GTDB lineage: Bacteria > Myxococcota_A > UBA796 > UBA796 > UBA2385 > J125. The sequence continues at coordinate 1,204 of RFKJ01000400.1, read as the reverse complement.
GTTGCGCCCGGGTCGAGGCGGCCTGTCGCCTCGTCCCGGTCGTCGAGGCCGACGTGCCGGCGCGGACGGACCTCGACAGCCGCTTCGACCCGGTGGACGTCCACGATGGTTCGGTGACCATCGGGATCCATCGCCTGGAGGACTGCCGGTGATCGCGTTGCTGCTCGTTGCCCTGTGCGGCCCGGCCCGGGCCTATGACCAGGATGAACACGAGGAGGTCGGGCGCATCAGCTACGCCGCCGCCTGCGCCCGCCTGGAGGCGTCGGCCAGCCCCTGGGACCCGCCGGGGCAGGCCGAGCGACGGGCGCTCGTCTGCGGCCACGTCGACACCCAGGCGGACCTGTTCGGCCAGATGGCGGCCCTGGCGGGGGACCACGCCCGCGCCCCCGACGAGCTGCGCACCGCCGAGGGCCGCCGGCGACTGAACAGCCTCCAGCACTTCCTGTGGCTGGCCCTGGGCAACGACACCCACTTCTTCCCCGAGGCGCCGCGGGTCTGGGCGCGGTGGCACCAGGTCGCCCTCGACGAGGCGCTGCAGGCCGCCACCGCCGAGGGGCTGGAGCAGGTGGCGACCATCGACGACGCGGTGCTGGTGACGGCCTTCGGGGCCCACTTCCTCCACGACAGCCACGCCAGCGGGCACATGGGATTCGACCGGGCGTCGAGCAGCGCGGGCGCCTCCCACACCTTCCACGACTACTGGAACCGCAAGGGGCGGACGGTGCGCGACCGGCGGGGAGCGCAGTGGGTCACCTACGGCGATGGCCAGCTCGACCGCGATGTCGCCGCGGCCGGGCGCGCCCGGATGATCGAGACCGCCACCCTGGCCATCGAGGACGTCCTGCGCACCTTCGTCGAGGGTCGGGTCGACCCCCGCCGCCAGGTCGAGGTCTGGGAGCGCCTGCCCTACGAGCTGGTCGATGCCTCGACCTTCTTCGTCCAGGGGGTGCTGCTGCCCTCGGTGCAGGCCTCTCGCGACGCCATCGAGCCGGTCGATGCCTTCCGCCGGCCGGCCCGGGTGTCGCTGGCCTTCGAGACCTGGTTCACCACCAACCGGGTCGTGACCGACACCGACCGGATCGAGCCGCTGTCGGGGATGCTGGTGGGCGCGGGGTTCGCCTTTCCCATCGAGTCCGTCCCGATGCGGGCCTACGCCGGTGTCGGCGTCGGGCGCAGCGGGGGCGGGGGCGGCGCGCTGGTGGGG
>RFKJ01000399.1 GCA_003694325.1 Deltaproteobacteria bacterium | reverse complement strand
CTCCACCACCCGCCCCGACGATGTCGCCCGGCTGCGCCTGCAACTGCCCGCCGCCAGCCAGGGGGAGGCCGCCCGGCTCGACCCCGAGCTGATCGAGCAGCTCCGGGCCGTCGGGTACGTCCAGTAGGCCTGCCCACCGGCCGGCGCCGCCTCTGCCGCCACCCCCCGGGCTCAGGGCGAGGCGGGCTGTGCCTCGGCGTCGGCGATCAGCCGGGGCCGACGCGCCCCCTGCCGTTCTGCGACCAGGCGGTGCCGGACCGCGATCGCCTCGGCGACGATCAAGCCGGCGAGCGACCAGTAGTACCAGCCCGGCGCACTGCGATGGATGAAGCTGTTGGAGACGCCGTTGGTCACCACCACCCCCACCGACAGCCCGATCATGCTGGCGGCGAACCCCCGGGACCACCGGTCCTCGCCGTTGCGCAGCACCAGCAGGGACGCCCGAACCACCCCCCACACCATGCCCAGGTACACCACCACGCCGAGGGGACCCATCTGGTAGAGGAACAGCAGGTAGTCGTTGTGCGGGTCCAGCGTCAGGCCCATCCGGTGGAATGCCCGCGACCAGTCCAGGGTGGTCAGCCGGTGTCCTCCCAGCCCCAGGCCGAACAGCATCTCGGCCCAGGTCTTGGAGGTGTACTCGGCCATCGACCAGCTCCACAGCCCCCACCGGCCCGACCCCAGGCTGCGCATCTGGGTCTTGTCGGCGTTGGGGTCGAAGAACACGGCGATGTCGCTGAACCGGTCCTGGACCTCCGGGTCGAGGAGGACGAGGATGGCCCCCACGAGCAGCAGGGTCCCGACCAGCCGAAACCGGCGAAGCGCCACGAAGTAGGCGACGATCGACACGGCCACCCCCAGCATGCCCGTCCGGGTGTAGGTGAAGTAGATCGCCAGCAGGCAGGCCCCCACCAGCCCGTACAGGGACAGCCGCACCCACCGGCGCTCCACCACCTCGGTCCACCCCAGGAACAGCATGGCGAAGCACATCATGACCAGGGCGTGGTTGTGGATGTTCTTGTAGCCGCCCAGCAGTCGCACGTAGCCGTGCAGGACGTAGCCGCTCATGCCGGTGGCCAGGCGGTACATCGAGTACGCAACCGGCACGATCGCGGCCAGGGTGATGAGCCGGATCAACCACCGACGCTGGTCGGCCCGGTCGAAGACCACCGCCGTCGCCAACAGCATCAGCGGAGCGGTGAAGTACCGGACGAGGATGTCGACGTCGGCGGCGAGGTCGATGGCGCGCACCGTGGCCAGTACCAGCAGGGCCAGCATCCCCAGCGCCCAGCCGGTCACCGGGTGGTGGCGCAGGTCCCGCATGCGCACGAAGACGATCACCGCCAGCAGGACGAACACGCCGCCGGAGAAGATCTGGCTGAGGTTGAGGCCACCGACGCTGAACGGGACCCACCACAGGATGTCGAGGAAGACCCGGAACACGATGGCGACGATCAGGGTCTCGGCGGGACGGACGACGAAGAACAGGACCCCGGCGAGACCGGCGGTGACCGCCAGCGTCAGGACCGGCGAGACGGTGACGATCCCCGCGGCCAGGGCGCCCGCCAGCAGGAACCCGCCCACGGTGGCCAGGGTGGCGGAGTCGACCCGCCCGCCCAGCTCGATGCCGCTCACCGGATCCCTCTCACAGCACCGATTCGCTGATCAATACCTGGTCATCGGGCTGGAGGACGACGTCCTCCTCCCGGCCCTGCAGGATCCGCTTGAGGTTGACCCGGATCTGGTCATCGCCGCGCTTGATGAAGACCTTGCGGAGGTTGGCCTGCTGGTTGCTGCCGCCCGCCAGGATCACCGCCTGCGACACGGTCATCCCCTCGCTGAACGGCACCGCTCCCGGCTTGTCGACCTCGCCCGCAACGTAGACGACCTTCGGGGGCATGACCAGGATCGTGTCCCCCTCCTCCAGGTTCCAGGTGCCGTCGCCGGCCTCGGCCCCATCCAGCCGCACCACGATGGGATCGGCGCGGCCCCGACGGGTGATCCGCAGCTCGGTCACCCCCGTGGTCGACATCCCGCCGGCCATCGCCACGATCTCGAGCACGCTGGTCGGCCCCGAAAGCTGGTAGATCCCCGGCTTCTTCACCGCCCCCAGCACCCGGACCGGCTTGCTGGCAAACGCCCGGACCTGGACCTGGACCTGCGGATCGACCAGGAATTCCGCGCCGAGCCGGCGGGTGAGCAGCGCGTCGATCTCGCTGGGGCTGAGCCCGTCCACCTCGACCCGGCCCAGCAGCGGAAAATCGATGGTGCCGTCCTCGGCGACGACGAATTCCCCCGACAGGGAGTCCTCCTGGAACACCTCGATGGCCAGCACGTCCCGCGGCCCGACGCCATAGCCGGGCACCGTCGGCGAGGCGGGGTCCGGCGTGTCCAGGGTGTCGGCCCGCGGGGCGGCGTCCTCCGGGGCGGCCTCGGTGGTGGCCGCCTCGGCGGGGACCTGGGGGGCAGCGTCCTCGGCGGTGGCCGCGCGAACCGGCGCGGTCAGGGCCAGCATGGCGATCAGGAGGACATGGATCGTCGACATCGTGGGGCCTCGGTGTGGGGCCTCGGGAGAAAAAGCCCGCCGCTACCGGCCGGCGGCGGCAGTGAGCTAACACCGTTGTCAGTGGCCGGCGGGCCGCGTTCGGATCCGCGGGATCCACCCCTCGCCCGGTGTCCACTGCGATGGTCCCGCTCCGTGGCGGCGTGTCGTTGGCCGGACCCGCCCGGCATCGATACAGCCCGCGCCTTGCCCTGGGCTTGCCCCGTCCTCACCGGTGCCTGCACGATGTCCCCCAAGCTCCGCATCCTCTATCTCAACGAGAACTCCTCCTTTCCCTTCGACAACCGGGCCCGCCGCGAGATGGGCACCCTGCGCGAGGCCGGGGCCGAGATCACGGTGATCTGCCCCGCGTTCGAGGGCGGCCCCGGCTGGGACGGCTGCCAGCGATCCCCCGGCCGGGTGTCGGTGGAGGAGTACGACGGCCACGAGATCTGGTACTACCCCTTCCCCGAGTACGGCCACTCCCTGGCCGGTCACCTGCGCGAGTACGCCGAGAGCCTGGTCTGGTTGCAGCGCCTGAGCTGGCGAGCGCTGCGCCGCAAGGGATTCGACGCCGTCTACGCCGTCAACCCCCCGGACCTGCTCTGGCCCATCGCCGCCCAGTTCCAGGTCCTCGGCAAGAAGTTCATCTTCGACCACTACGACCTCAACCCCGAGCTGTTCCAGGACCGCTTCGGAGACAACCCCCGGGCCATGCGGGCCCTGCCGCTGGTCAAGCTCATGGAGAAGGCCACCATCACCGTGGCCGACCACGTCATCTCCACCAACGGCAGCTACCGACGCATCGCCATCGAGCGCTGCGGCAAGAACCCCGAGCAGGTGACCATCGTCCGCAACGGCCCCGACATGCAGCGGTTCTACCCGGTGGACCCCGACCCCGAGGCCCGGGCGATGGGCGACATCGTCGTCGGCTACCTCGGCAACATGAACCCCCAGGACGGCCTCGACGAAGTGGTCGAGATGGCCCGGATCCTGCGGTACGAACACGGCCGCACCGACATCGGCTACGTGCTGGTCGGCCAGGGGGACAGCTACGAGGAGGTCCGGGCGATGCGGGACGCCAAGGGGCTGGGCGACTGCATGCTGATGCCCGGCCGCCTGCCCATGGAGCGCGTCCGGGCCTGCCTGTCGGCGGCCGACATCTGCGTCCAGCCGGACCCTCCCGGCGGGCTGAACAACGTCAGCACCATGAACAAGGTCATGGAATACATGGCGATGGGCAAGCCGGTCATCGCCCACCAGCTCAAGGAGACCATGGTCTCCGGCGGGGACGTGGCCCGGTACACCGCGACCCCGGACGCCCGGGGCCTGGCCGACGAGGTGCTCGCCCTGGCCGACGACCCCGACCTCCGTGCCGAGTTGGGGCGGCGCGGGCTGGAGCGGTGCCGGGACGTCCTGGCCTGGCCGCACCAGGCGCCATGCCTCCTGTCGGTCTTCGAGCGCCTGTTCCCGGGCTTCGCGCCGGAACACCGGGACGCCCGGCCCATCCTGGAGTGAACGTGTCCGGTCGAGCAGGACGGGAGGAGGGGCGCCGCTCCCTGACGGTCGGCATGATTGGCCCGGGGCTGGACGTGCCCGGGGGCATGACCCAGGTCCACCGCACCTGGCTGCGGGCCGAGGCCATGCGGGGGGTCCAGGTCGACTACATCGAGACCATGAGCGAGCTGCCGCCGCTGCGCTGGGTGGCCCGCAACCTCGCCTGCGAGGCCCGCTATGCCCGCCGGCTGCTCGCCGGCTACCGCCCCGACCTGTTTCACGTCCACGTCGCCGACGGCACCAGCTTCTGGCGGAAGCTGGCCTACATCGAGCAGGCCCGGCTGGCCGGCGTGCCCACGGTCGCCCACCTGCACGGGGCGTGGATGGAGGACTTCTACGCCCGGCGACGGGCCAACCGCGCCGCCGTCCGGCGCATGTTCTCCATCGTCGACCTGGTCATCCCCCTGCACCAGCGGATGGCCCGCAAGGTCCACGAGTGGGCCGGCCCCGACGTCCCGGTGGAGGTCCTGTACAACCCCGTCGTCGTCTCGGAGTTCGACCCCCTGCCCGACCGGGCGAGCCGCACCGGGCCCCCGACGGTGGTGGTGCTCGGGGTCATCGACGAACGCAAGGGCCAGTTCGACCTCGTCCGGGCCCTGCCCAAGGTGCTCCAGGCCGTCCCCGACGCCCGGGTGCGCTTCGGCGGCAACGGCGACGCCGCGGGACTGCGGGCCCTCGCCCGCCAGCTCGGGGTGGCCCACGCCATCGAGCTGCTCGGGTGGGTGTCGGGGCAGGCCAAGCTCGACGTCCTCCGCGACGCCGACATCTACTGCCTGCCCAGCCACTTCGAGAACCTCCCCGTCAGCATCCTCGAGGGCATGGCCGCCGGCCTGCCGGTGGTGAGCACCACCGTGGCCGGCATCCCCGAGGAGGTCATCGACGGAGAGACCGGCCTGCTGGTGCCGCCGGGCGACGTGCCGGCGCTGGCCGAGGGCCTCGTCACCCTGCTGCGCGACCCGGCGCTGCGCCGGCGCATGGGGGCGGCCGGTCGCCGCCGGGCCGAGACCCGGTTCGACAACGAAGTCGTGGTCCAGCGCCTCGTGCAGTTGTGGCGCGACGTGGCCGGCCGGTCCGCGGGGGGCCCGGCACGCCGACCCCGGGCACGGGGCCGCGACAGGACGTGACGGTCGGCGGCGCGCTATGATGACACCATGACGGGTACCCTCTCCGACCGGAGAGCGGCGCATTGCCTCCCTCGCCACGGAACCCGGGCGCGATCCACGCGCCGGGCTCCGTCCACCTTGCTCCCACACGTTCCTCCGTTACGCCGAATCCCGTGACAGCACAGGCCAGGCGCATGCCCGCGGTACTCGAAAGCACCGACCTCGACGTTGTCGACCCCGAAGAGCTGCGGGCCCGGATCCGCGCCGAGCTGGAGCAGGAACACGAGGCGCGGGTCCGGCGCTTCGCCGAGCAGCGCGCCCATGCCCGCAAGCGGCACGAGCGCCGCCGTTCCTCCAAGCAGCAGCGGATCCTCGAGGAGATCCGGGAGGAGGAGCGCCGCCGGCTCTACCGCGAGAAGGGCTACCGGCGATACGTCGACAGCAACGGCCGGGAGAGCTGGCTGCCCAAGGACGAGTACGAGTGGCGGATGCGCCGCCGCAAGCGTCGGGATCGCGCCGCCGAGTACCGCCCGGCCACCCGCCAGCGTCGCCGGACGCTGATGATCTACGCCTTCGCCACCGTGGCCGCCGTCCTCATCGGGCTGCTGTTGATCCGCTGAATCCGCCCCCCGGTCCCTCACCTTCAAGGTCGCGATGCCATCCTCGTCCCAGGCCACGGTCACCGTGGCCGTCCCCACCGTCAACCGGCTCGACGACATGGTGGCCATGGCCCGCACCCTGGTCACCCAGACCCGCCTCCCCGACGAGTTCATCGTCGTCGACGCCGGCAGCGGCGCCGACCTCGAGGGAGCGATGCGGGAGATCCTGGCCGACAGCGGCATCGACTTCACCTACGTGCGCAGCGAGAAGGGCCTGCCTCTCCAGCGCAACATCGCCATCGACCTGGCTCGCGGCGACTTCGTGTTCTTCTTCGACGACGACGTCGAGCTGGAGCCGGAGTACATCGAGCGGGCGCTCGAGGCCTTCGACCTGCCCCTGGATCCCCCGGTCGGCTGCGTCACCGGGACCCTGACGAAGCCCCCCACCCCCGGCGGGACCCGCGCCGAGATCTACCGGGCCTTCGGCCTCACCCACTGGGTGCGGGAGGGAACCCCCGAGCTGTACATCTCCGGGGGCGTCCGGTTCATCACCGAGCCCCGCGAGCCGATGGTGGTCCCGGTGGCCGAGGGCTGCCGGATGGCGTTCCGCAAGGAGGTCTTCGACGACCACCGCTTCATCCAGTACCTGCCCACCTACTGCCAGAGCGAGGACGTGGACTTCACCTGGCGGATCAGCCGGGACTGGAGCATCGTCCAGACGCCGTGGGCCCGCCTGGACCACAAGGTCAGCCCGGTGAACCGGATCGGCTACAGCAACCAGCTCCACCAGCTCATCTACGCCCACTACCACTTCTTCCGCCACTACCGCCGCAAGACCCCGGCCAACCTCGCCCGGTTCGCCTGGGCCCAGGTGGGGCTGGCCGGCATCGCCGTCGCCCGCCAGCTCACGAAGCACGAGCCCGGTCCCCGGCTGCTCGCCAAGGGGCTGGTGGACGGCTACCGGCGGGTGGCCCGCGACCTGGTGGGGCGCCCGCTGCCCGTCACGAGCTGACCGCCCCGCGACCGGCGGCCG
>RFKJ01000398.1 GCA_003694325.1 Deltaproteobacteria bacterium | reverse complement strand
TCTACACCGGTGCGCTCGGCGGCATCGGGTCGGACACCTACCTGTACGAGGCGGTGCACGACCTGCGGGAGATCGACGCCGAGTTGGAGGCCGACCTCGTCGAATTGCGGGTGATCAGCGGCGTGGCGGCCCAGGGGCGGGCGTCGCTGCAGGCGGTCGATGGGCGGGTCGCCACGGTGCTCCAGGGGTTGACGGGCCGGGCTCCGACCTGTGATCCGGCCGTGGCGGTGCTCGCAGCGCACAGCCCCCTGGACACCGTGGTCCTCGACGCGCCCGGGCGGCCCGAACTGCTCGACCGCTTCGCCGACCGCGGCTACGAGATCCTGCCCTGGAGCCGGGCGCGGTGCGTGGCGGACGCCGGGGGGGAGCTGTGGTTGCTGGTCCCGGCGGACGTGGACCCGGGCGAGCTGTCGTGGTCGCGGGACGACTGGGAGCTGCGCCGGGGCATCGTCGGGCGGTTGGAGGGGGAGGACGGGGCCGTGGGGTTCCGCATCACCTCGTCCCCGGTGCAGGAGACGAGCCGGCTGTTCGCCCTCGCGCGCCGCCTCCTCGACGAGGATCCCCAGGCCATCTACGCCGACGCCGGCAGCTTCGTCGATGGGGCCAGCAGCGTCCGCAACGACCGCCTCTCGCTCCACCGGGACCTGGGCTTCGACATGTTGACCCGCCTGGAGCCGGGGGTGCTGGTGCCGGGAGCCACCGAGCTGGCGAAGGGGGCGCGCCGGTGGCACGACGAGCAGTCCGACCGGGACCTCCCCTACATCGCCAGCAACTGGGAGGCGCCGGACGACCTGGAGCTGCCCGACCACGTGGTCATCGCCCGGGACACCGCGGTCGGGACGATTCGCGTGGCCTTCGTCGGGGTGGTCGACCCGGCGCTGGCCCGCTTCATCCCCGAGCTGGACGACGACGGGGTCACCATCGCCGATCCCATCGCCGCGACCCAGGCGGTGATCGACCGGCTCCACGACGGGGATGCGCCCCCGGACGCCGTGGTGGTGCTCACCACGGGCGGCGGCGAGCTGCTGGAGCGCATCCGGCTCCACCTGCGCGGCGCGGACCTGCTGGTCGGCGACTCGTCGTTCGCCACCTTTCGCGTCGTCCACCGGGACGTGTCCCTGCGCCAGATCCCGCCCCAACGCAAGGGCGCGCCGGTGACCCTGTCCCTGGACGGGCTGGCCACCGTGGACCTCCGGTTCGACGGGGATCGGCAGCTCGTGGCGGCTCGGTCGACCCCGTGGCTGGTCCAGGAGGACCTGCCCTCCGATCGCGAGGTCCGGGCCCGCATCCAGGCGGTCCGCGCCGAGGAGTACCCGCGCCTGAACCGGCCGCTCATCCCGGCGGCCGACCCCGACGATCCCGCCGCGGGCTGGGATCCGGCGGCCTGGTCGGAGCTGGTGTGCACCACGTTGGCCGCCGGCACCCGGGCCGACGCCGTCCTGCTGCGGGACCTCGACGCGCCGGAGCGCATCCCCGGCCCCTTGACCGAGCTGCTGGTGGTGGACCAGTTCGCCGCCCTCGACGTGGTCCAGGTCCATCGCATCCCCGGGGACCGGTTCGCCAAGGTGCTCGACAAGGCCTTCGGGGCCGTGCCGGTGGCCTGCGGGGCCGCCCGCACCGGCAAGGCCCGCGGGCGGTCCATCGAGAGCGGTCGGACCTATCGCCTGGTGACCACCGATCGGACCCTGCAGGCCACGCCCCTGGGGGAGATCCTCCAGGGGGTGGCCGCCTCCGGGCCCCTGGACCCCGCGCCGGTGGAGGTGCCCCGCGGCCAGAAGGGGCATCCCCTCACCCTGCGGGCGGCGGTCCTGCAGACCCTGCGGGAGGTCCGGGCGGGCCAGGAGGACGGGGACGCCGCGGTGCGGGCGTTCCTGGAGTCGGCCCCGACCTCGACCCCGGGCATGTGGTTGCTGCGCCTTCGGGGCATCGACTTCTCGATCGACCGGTTCCACGGGACCGGGGACGACGCCTTCGCCAACGTGCCCGAGACCCTGGCGACCAGCCCGTCGAGCACGACGCTGAGCGGGGAGGCCGACGTGGCCGTCGAGTACTCCGACGCCGGGGTCGCCTGGGACCTGCGCCATCGGCAGAGCTACGCCGAGACCCGCACCGGGGACGGGGCGCGCAGCGAGTCGGCCGACGACCTGCGGTGGTCCACCTCCATCGAGGTCCCGGCCTGGGCCCTGGGCGCCGACGGGTCGTTGCCGTGGTCTCCCTACAGCGAGCTGCTCTACGACACCGAGCTGTCGCCCACCGTCGACGAGGAGGGCAACGCCAACCCCCGCCAGCAGGACCTCTCGCTGGCCGCCGGGATGGCGGCAGGCTCGACGGGCCTGCTCGACACGCTGCGGGTGGGCCTGTTCGTCAACCGGGACCTCTCGGACCTCTCCAAGTCCACCGAGTGGGGGGGCAAGGCCGAGGTGGAGACCTCGGTGGGCGTCGGCTTCGCGAGCTGGGTGAGCACCCTGGACGCCCAGGTGTTCGCCGACACCCCGGACGCCGACGACAGCGACCTGCGGCTGCGGACCGAGGGGGAGACGAAGCTGGCGATGCCGCTGGCCCGGTGGTTGTCGGCGTCGCTCTACGCCCGGGGCTTCCTCATCCAGGGCCGGGTGCCGGCCACGGATCACCTGGGGTTCTCCTGGACCCTGGGCGCATCGCTGGATGCGACCGGCGTGTTCGAGCTGTAGGACGGGCACCCCGCCGTCGTGCGCCGGCGGCGCGTCTCCCGGCGTCACCGGGCGGCGTCCCCGGCGGCCTGGACGGCCTCCACCAGCCAGTCACGGAACGCCGCGACCGCCGGGCGGAGCACCCGTCGCGGCGGCGTGACGACCCAGTAGGCCAGTCCCGAGACCACCGACAGGTCGAACGGGGTGACCAGCCGGCCCTCGGCGACATCGCGGGCCACGAGGATGCCCCGGGCCAGGGCGACTCCCTGCCCGGCGATGGCGGCCTCGATGGCCATGTGGGCGTGGCTGAACCGGGGTCCCCGGCGGGGGTCCACCGAGGTGACGCCGGCGGCGGCCAGCCACCGGGTCCAGCCGACCCTGCCGGGGTGGCCGGCCAGCACGTCGTCGTGCAGCAGCACGTGATGGGCGAGGTCCTCGGGCCGGCGCAGCGGCGCCGGGCCTTCGAGGAGTCGGGGGCTGCACACCGGGGTGACCCGCTCCACGCTGAGGCGCCACGCTTCGCCCCCGGTGCCGCTGCCGGGGCCGTATCGGATGCAGACGTCGATGCCGGCC
>RFKJ01000397.1 GCA_003694325.1 Deltaproteobacteria bacterium | reverse complement strand
TGCGCCGTCGTCGGCCTGCTCGGCGAACCCGCACACCACCCACGCCCCCCCGCCGGTCCGCGCCTCGGCGCGCAGCGCCTCGAAGGTCGGCCCCCGGGCCGGCTCGGCGTGGGGGCGGAGGGCGGCGGCATCCGGCCAGACGTAGCCGGTGGTGGCCATCTCGGGCAGGACCACCAGCCGGGCGCCGGCGTCGATGGCGGCGCGGACCCGGCGGGCCAGCTCCCTCCGCGCCCGGTCCGGGCGTCCGTGCGGGGGGCGATACTGGACGGCGGCAAGTTTCATGGGATCGCCTCCTGGCTGCACCCGGTCCTGCGGACGCGGGATCGAACCCGCCCACCCTATCGAGGCGGCTCCCGCGGGGTCAGCGGCGCCGGCGGGCCACGCCCAGCATCGCGCCCCAGACCAGGAACAAGCCCGCCAGGCCCCGCGCCGCCGGCCCCTCGCTGGCGCAACCGCACCCCTCGCCGGCGATGGTCGGAGTGTCCAGGCCCACGCCGCCGGTGTCGCCGGTGCCCGACGGGCCGGAGTCCTCGCCGTCGACGGCGAACACCACCGCCTCGGCCCAGGCACTGGCCCCGCCGTCGACATCCACGCTGCGGGCTGTCCAGGCATAGACCCCGGCGGACAGGGCCGAGGTCGTCCACGAGGTCTCGCCGTCGCTCCCCTCCGCCACGCCGGTGGTGGCGGCCACCACCACGCCGCTTCGGTCCCGGACCTCGAAGTCGTAGGTCAGCGGCTGTCCCTCGGGATCCGAGGCATTGGCCACCGTCAGGGTCGGGGTCGGCTCCACCGCGTCGCCCGTCGCCGGGAACACCAGGCCGGGGACCGAGGGCGGGCCGTTGTCGGCCGACACCAGGAAGGACCGCGACACCCAGTCGCTCGCCGCCCCGCCGTCATTGCTCCGCACCCGCACGAACCAGCGGGTGTCCTCGGTCAGCGGGTCCGGGGGGACCCAGGCGGTGGTGCCATCCTCGTCGACCTCGACCTGGCCGACCTGGAGCAGCTTGGAGTCGAAGCTGTCGGTCACGTCGACCTGGAACTCCTCGATGAGCGCCCGTCCCTCCGGGTCCACCCCGTCCTCCACGGTGATGGTCGGGGAGAGGGTGGGCACGAGCTCGTCCTCCGCCGGCGACAGGATCGTCGGCGCACTCGGCGGGTCGTTCTCCAGGTCCACGAAGAAGCAGGCCTCCGGCGCCGGGCTGCTCTCCAGCCCCTCGTCGTCGACCGCCCACGCCGTCCAGCAGTACGTCGTCTCGTCGGTGAGGATGACGTCGGGCACCCAGGCGACGGTCCCCCCGTCGGCCAGGAGATCCGAGGCCGAGGCCAGGGGGTTCCCCTCGTCGTCGGAAAGCTGGATGCCGTAGGTGAGCGGGTCCCGGTCGGGGTCGCTGGTCTCCTGGACCACGAGCTGGGGGGTGAGGCTGTCGACGATGCCGCCATCGAAGGGGGTCACCAGCTCGGGAACCTCGGGCGCCTCGTTGACGACGTTGACGAAGAAGCTCTCCGCCGGCTCCACCGGCGGGGTCTCCACGTAGGCGTCCGCCGCGCTCGCCGTCCACCAGTAGTCGGCGTTCTCGACCAGGCTCACCCCGCTGATGCTCCAGCTCGTCTGGCCCGACTCGCCCTCCCGTCGACCGGTGACCGAGGCGACGAGGTCCGTCAGGTCGGGATCGCTGTAGACCTGGAAGCTGTAGGTGACGGTCTGGCCCAGGGGCGCGTCGGCGTTGAGGACGGTCAGGGTGGGCGGGGGATCGGTGACTTCCTCGCCGCCGATGGGCGACAGCAGGGTGGGCTGCGACGGCCCCTCGTAGGCCGTCGGGTCGCTGTCGCCCGTGAACTCGTCGAGGTTGGTGCGCCCGTCTCCATCGGGGTCGTCGGCGGCGTCATCGGGGTTGGTCGGGTCGAGGCCGTAGCTCTCCTCCCAGGCGTCGCTCATGCCGTCGCCGTCGCCGTCGTCCAGCTCGACCATCACCTTCCACCGCATGCTGTCCTCGCCGCCGTCCCCGTCGGAGACGGTCAGGACGAAGGTGTGCTCGCGGCCGACGGCGTCGAGGTCGGGCGTCCAGGTGAGGGTCCCGGTGTCGGGGTCCAGGGATGCATCCGGCGGCCAGGTGCCCCCGAAGCTGAGCACGTCGTCGACCCCGGGATCCTCGACGGTGGGGGTGAAGCTCCAGGTCTCGCCCCGGGTCGCGGTGGTCGGCGGATCACCGGAGAGCACCGGCGCCACGTTGGTCACCGCCTGGGCGAAGGAGGCGCTGTCGCTCCCCCCGTCGTCGTCGGTGACCGTCACGGTCACCGTGTAGCGGGCTTCGTCGCGCCAGGCGTGGGTGACGGGGTTGCCCTCGGCCTCCTCGCCGTCGCCGAAGTCCCAGTGGACCACGTGGGTGTCGGCCGCCTCGACGTCGCTGAACACCAGCGCCAGTTCCTGGTCGGTGCCCTCATCGACGACGTCCGGCGACGGGACCTCCTCGATGACCGGCGCCACGTTGTTGACCGTCACCGTCGCCGTCGCCGACGCCGTCTCCCCCTCGTCGTCGGTGGCGGTGAGGACGACGGTCTCCGAGGTCGGGCCATCGAGGTCGGTCGCCGAGAACTCGTAGCTGTCCCCGGTGCCGTCCTCGGTGCCATCCCCGCCCAGGTCCCACGACAGGGACACGTCGCCACCGTCGGGGTCGTAGGCACTGGACGGGGTCATGGTCCGGCTGTCACCGGCGGCGACGATCCAGGACGGGGAGAGGGTCACGACCGGGGGCCGCTGCACCACCCACTGCAACCCGTTCTCCACCAGCGCGCTGATCGGGTCGTCGGCCCAGTCGGTCTCCAGGTCCAGCCCGGCGGCCGTCGCGTTGCCCCAGAACCCGTACTGCACGCTGCGCCCGTCCCCCAGCTCCGTGGCGACGATCCCGTCGAGGATCTCGCCCGAGTCGGTGACCACGCCGAAGATCACGTCACCGAAGGCGGCCGAGTCCACGACGATGCCCCCGGTCGAGACCACCGTCTCCTCGTCCAGGCTCCAGCCCTCGGCGACCCGGTGGCTGTCGTCGAGGCAGATGATGGTGCCGTCGCCGGCCCCCGTGGTGTCGCTCCGCAGCGGGATGAGGTCGGCCAGCGTCGAGTGGAAGCCGTAGGCGGCGTACTCGTAGCCGCTGGATCCGAACAGCAGCAGCCCCCCGCCGCCGTCCACGTAGTCCCGCAGCGCCTCCTGTCCCTTCTCGGGCATCTCGAACCGCGTCGCGGTGAACCCGTCCAGCCAGATCACCGCGTCGAAGGCGCTCAGGTCGACCTCGTCCCCTTCGAACTCGTCCTCGGTGAACCCCAGGTCGTCCTGGGAGTTGGTCAGGGTGTGGCCGCGGCCGCGCAGCTCGGCGCTGAGCACACTGGTGTTGCTGTCACCGTCGTCGATGATCAGGACATCGAGCGCGCCCGACGGGGGGACGGACACCAGCAGCAGGGCGATGAGGCTCAGCATCCAGCAGGCTCCTCGTCACCTCGACCCGCGTCCTCCGGCACGTCCCGGTGGCGCGCTCACCGAGGCTCCCATCGACGGTAGCACCGCAGGAACCCCTCGGCAGGGAACGAGACGAGCTGCGACAATGCGCACCCGGTGAGCCGTTCCGGCAGGCCGGGGCCGTCGCCGCCCCCCCACCGTCGGTCTCGGTTCGGTGCCATGCCGGCGCCCTGCGGTCCAGATAGAGCGCGCCCCCGGAGGTCATGGTCATGCGCTGGTTCCAGGCCCTCGCCGTCGTCGTGCTGCTCCTGGCCGCGGCGGCGCTGGCGACGGTGCGCCGGGTCGGGGACGGCGAGATGCGCCCGACCCTGAAGCCCGGCGACCTCGTGGTCGTGCTGCCGGTGAAGCCGCTGCGGGGCGACATCGTCGTGCTCCGCGATCCGCTCGACCCCGATCGCCGGGTGCTGCGCCGCGCCCTGACCGACGGCGACAGCAAGGTGCGGTGGGACGAGGGCGGCCTGCGGATCAACGGCAAGCGGGTCCGCCAGACCGACATGGGCGAGCTGGAGGGCGACAGCGTCCAGCAGGAGGTGATCTGGAGCAAGCCCCCGGCCCGGGCCAAGAAGTGGCTGGTGCGCCTGCGCAAGCCCCCCGCCTTCTGGACCAGCGACGTGGTGGAGGTCCCCGAGGAGCACTGGTACCTGCTGGCCGACGACCGCGACCGGGCGGTGGACAGCCGGTGGTGGGGCCCGGTGCCCGAGAGCGCCATCGAGGGGGTCGTGCGGCTGCGGGTGGGACCGCCCGACACCTGGCGGGGCCTCGTCGAGGTGCAGAAGGGCTGGGAGTAGCTGCCGCGGCGCGTGGCCGGGACCCTACTCCTCCTGGTAGGCGTAGCGTTCCTCCAGCCAGGGATCGGCGTGGTCGTGGTAGCCGCGCTGTTCCCAGTAGCCGCGGCGATTCTCGGTGAGCAGCTCGATGCCCCCGAGCCACTTGCAGCTCTTCCAGGCGTAGAGGTGGTGGACCACCAGCCGCACCGGGCCGCCGTGCGCCGGGGCGAGGGGCTGCCCGTCGTGGTGGGTGGCGACGAGGTTGTCGGGGCGCGCCAGGTCGTCGAGGGCCATGTTGGTGGTGTAGCCGACGGCGTCGTAGCTGTGGACCAGCGCGTGGGTGCAGGCGGCGGTGGGGCGGGCGCGACGCAACAGCTCCACCACCGCCACCCCCGCCCAGTGGTTGTCGAACCGCGACCAGGTCGTCACGCAGTGGAAGTCCTGGACGGTCTCGTGCCGGGGCAGCGCCATCAGCTCGTCCCAGGTCAGCTCCAGCGGCTGCTCGCAGGCGCCCCACACGCGGAGGCGCCAGGTCTGCGGGTCGAAGGTCGGGACGCGACCCTCGTGGAGCACGGGCCAGCCGGTGACCCGGCGCTGGCCCGGGGGCAACCGGTCGGTCGAGCGTTCCCTGCGACGAGCGAGCCCGGGGCGCCACAGTGGCATCACGCCCTCCCGTTCAGCCGGTGAGCTGGAGCTGCTGGAAGCCGAAGCGCACCCGCAGCGTCAGGTTCTCCTCGGTGACCTCGATGGCCACGTCGTCGACCCCCATCTGCAGCTTCAGGGGGCCGCCCGCGGGGGCCACCAGCTCCTCCAACTGGTCCTTCTTGAGGATGGGGATGTTGGAGAAGCGCTCGGTCTGCTGCTCCAGCACGAGCGCGGCGGCGCGGTTGAGCATCCGCAGGACCACGTGGTCGCCCAGGTCCACCCCCGGGTCCTGGACGGCCCCGACCACCGCCCGCATGTCCTTGTCGTAGTGGATGTCGCCCAGGTAGCAGGTCGCCCCCAGCCGCTTCTCCAGGGTGAACGGCAGCTCCAGGTTCGACTTCAGCAGGCGGGCGGTCCCGTGGACCGTCGCCTTGACGTGGGCGTCTACGCCGATCTTCTGGTCGGCGTAGTGGAACTCGGTCCCCTCCTTGTCGATCTCCAGCTTCCAGTCCCCCTGGACCGACAGGATGTCCCCGATCGTCCGGTACACCTGCTCCCGCCGTCGCATCCACACGTCGGCGGCGCGTCGGCGCGCCCGGGTGACCAGCTCCGGCGGCTGGCGGTCCTCGAGCAGCGCGACCACCTTCTCCCGGACCTGGAGACTCTTGATCTGCTTGTAGACGAGGGGACCGAGGTCGTACTCCCCCTCGGCGACCTTCAGGGGCAGGGCCGCCCCGACCAGGTCATCCCACAGGGCCTTGCCGATGGAGAGGGAGAGGTGGTAGCCGTCGCTGAGCTGTCGTGGCGCCATGCAGCCTCCGGTCGAAGCAGCATAGCGTCAATCCGCCGCGTCGGGCCGCCCCGCCCGCCGAGGGGGACCGGTGCTGGGGCGCACAACCCCGGTCGGTCGCCGCGTTCAGTGCAGCTCGATGGCGCTGAAGAAGTAGGCGATCTCGGTGGCGGCCGTCTCGGGCGCGTCGGAGCCGTGGACGGCGTTCTCGCCGATGCTCGTCGCGTAGAGCTTGCGCAGGGTCCCCTCGGCGGCCTCGGCGGGGTTGGTGGCCCCCATGATGGCCCGGTTGCGGGCGATGGCGTCCTCTCCCTCGAGGACCATCACCACGCAGGGACCGCTGCTCATGAACTCGGTCAGCTCGGCGAAGAAGGGGCGGTGGGCGTGCACGGCGTAGAAGCCCTCGGCCTCGCGGCGGCTCATGTGGATCTTCTTCATCGCGCAGATCCGGAGGCCCTCCTCCTCGAACCGGGCGATGATCCGGCCGACGAGGTTCCGCGCGGTCGCGTCGGGCTTGATGATGGACAGGGTGCGTTCGATGGCCATGGC
>RFKJ01000396.1 GCA_003694325.1 Deltaproteobacteria bacterium | reverse complement strand
GGCTGGATCCTCCTGGCGGCGGTGGTGACCCTGGGGCTGGGCGGCCTGCTCAACGTGTACGCCGCCATCGACGCCTACCGGGTGGCGCGCGCCGCTGGCGAGGTGACGGGCCGGACCGGGTAGCCACGGCCGCCCCGGCGAGGGCGGGTCATCGTCGGGGCTGCACGCCGGTCCGGTTGGATGCCGACGTTCGGCGCCCTGGTTCCTCAGGAGGCGATCATCTCGACCGGGATCAGGTGACTTTGCGCCAGGTGGCCCGCAACTTCCCCGTTTGCGCATGGTGGCCTGTTCCCGACCCCGGCGCGCCCGGCGGTGTCGGCCCCCGTGGAACGGGCCGATGGAGTTGCGGGTGCTGGGCCTGGCGGGGGGCGCGCGAAGGATGCGGGAAGTGGTGGCGCTGGGCGGCGACGTCGCGCACCGCCGAATCTTGTCGGTGGCGACCCACTCGAACACGCTGCTGGAGGGGGTCATCCGTCGCCTGGTGCCCGAAGAATGGCTTGTGGGGGTCCAGTAGCAGGTTCGCCGGATGCATCGCTGCACACCGCCCAGCATCTCCGACGAGCCGGGCGTGTCTGGTGGCCCTCGACAGCATCGGGCAGAAGAGGGGGGCGAGCCTGGGTCCGCCGGGACCTCGCGCTGGAGGTGCTTTCACGCTTCCGGATCCTCGCCAGCAACGCCCTGCGCCGCTGGCGCCATCGGAGCCCGCGGAGTTCGTCCCGTCGACCCCAGCCCTACCATCGTTTCCTTCTTCTCGTCTGCATGGCGCAGTGCTCGTGCATGGCGCAGTTCTCGTCTCGCTCCGGGCTGTCCGAAGGATTCCCCTGAGAGCCATGCGTGATCAATTGGCAGGCTCCAAGCAGCGTTATAGAAGCATCTGGCATAGACCTGCGCGCACGCTCCCCCTCTCGATATGCGCGTGCTTCTGGGGGACAGTCTCGTAGGCGTGACTTCCGGGCGCGCCCGGGCGGCGCTGTGATTCCGCGGAGCTGGTCGAGGATGGACGGGCGGCGTCGCCAGTTGGGGTCGTGGCCGCGAGCACGGAGGACACGGGCTGCTCGCTCCCAGATAGCCGGCTCGTCGCGTTCGATGGCGAGCAGGATGATCTGGTTGTTGGCGGCAAGCGCCAACGCCAGCGCCATGCCGTGCAAGGGTGCCCGCTTCGTGGGACGGTCGCGAAGGTCGACGTAGACGAGGTGGTTGGCCATGCGGGTTCCGGAAACTCTGGCCGGTGGATTCCGGAAACTCTGGCCGGTCAGTTGACCTCGGATGGGGTGGAGCGGTCAAGGTGGCGTGTGCGGTGACTTGGCCCGTCGAGGATGACGAGGCGTCCTCGCTCGAGGACGCGGTCGACGATGCAGTCGGCCAGGTCGGGGTCGTGGAGTGCGTCTCCCCACTGGCTCAGGGGGCACTTGTTGGTGGTGAAGATCATCGGCCGACGGCGCAGGTGCCGGTCGTTGACGACGTGGAAGAGGACGTTGGCCGCGTCGGGCCCGTAGGAGAGGTAGCCGACCTCGTCGATGACGAGGACGCTGGGCTGGACCCATGCGGCGACGGCTTGCTGGAAGCGTCCAGCAGCCGACGCGGTGGCAAGGTCCTCGATGAGGGCCTCGCAGGTGATGAAGCGGGCGGTGAAGCCGCTCTGGATGGCCTTGTAGGCGATGGCGACGGCGAGGTGGGTCTTGCCCCGGCCGGTGCGCCCCTGGAGGATGAGGTTGCGCCCCTCGGAGACCAACTCGGGGCCAAGGTAGGAGCCGAGGAGCTGTGGGCGAAGCCGACTCTGGAGGGTGAAGTCGAACTCGTCGATGGTCTTGAGGAAGGGGAAGCCGGCCCGGCGGGTGAGGCGCTGCACGCGCGTCTGGTTGCGGTGGGCGACCTCCTCGGCGACGACCATGGCGAGGAAGTCTCGGTAGCTCCACTGCTCCTGCTCGGCCCGCTCGACCAGCTCATGCCAGGCACGGCGGGTGTTGGCCAAGGCCAGGCGCTTGCAGAGGGTGTCGATGTCGAGGTCGGAGGGGTGGACGGCGAAGGTGGCGCGGGTGGGGTTCATGCGACCTCCTGGGGGAAGAGGGTGGGTTGACGAAGGGCCTGGTGGACGGCGGCGAGGGTGAAGTCGGCGTGCTGCACAGCGGCGGCGAGGGCCTGGCGGAGGGCGTCGGGCCCGTCGCGCTGCAGACAGGCGTGCAGCTCCAGGACGATGGGCTGCCAGGCATGGGGCCGGCGGTGCACCAGCTCGGTGAGGAAGGCCAGGGCCGGCTCGCCGAGGGCCAGCAGGTCCTCGCGGGCCTGGTAGGACCGTCCTCGACGGCCGGAGACGGCCTTCAGGCGTGCCGCGCGGTCCTCGGGGTCCATGGCCAGCTCTCCGGGACCCACCCGGTCGTGGGTGCGAACATGGCGCCCGGCGACGATGCGGACCCGGTCCTCGTACAGGAACAGCGTGCCCGGGATCCCCGCGGCCTCTGGTGGCATCGAGTAGCGGCCGTAGTCGGGGTGCCGGACCTCGGCCGTCGGTCCGACGTGGACGGGCACGCGCAGCGCGAGCTCCTGGGGCTGCAGGCGGACGGGGCGAAAGCGCTCCAACTCCTGCTGGCGTCGGGTTTCCGGAATCTCCTTGGTGGCGCGACATGGACGGTGGAGGTTGATCTCGACGAGCCACTCGGCCAGCTGCTGCTCGAGGTCCTCGCGGTCGTGGAAGCGGCGCTGCTTGAAGAAGGAGCCCTTGACCCAGCCGACCAGGTGCTCGACGGAGCCCTTCTGATTGGGTCGATACGGCCAGCACAGCTCAGCGACAAAGCCGAGCTCGACCATGGCCTGGGCGAACAGGGGGTTCCAGTCCGTGACTGTGCCGTCCTTTCGCCACTTTCGGGCCACCGTGCGCGGGCGGTCGAAGACGCAGCGCAGGGGCACGCCGCCAAAGGCCACGAGATGCCGGGCGAGCGCGCGGACCAGGGACTCGGCGCGCTGGTTGGGCACGAGCGAGACGGCACAGAAGCGCGACCACTTCAGCCGCGAGGCGAAGAAGTGCACGACCTCCTCGGTGCCATCGGCGTAGGTGATCCGCGTCTGGCCGAAGTCGTGCTGAGAGAACTCCCCGGGCAGGCCCTCGAAGCGCGTCTCGACCCGCTTGGGCTTGGGCCGGACCGAGGCCGCCATGCCGTAGAAGGCCGACTTTCCGCCGTCGTAGCCAGCGAGGCGGGCACGCCGCAGCAGCTCGACGGTCAGCAGGTGAGGCTCACCGGCGAGACGCTCGACGATCCAGCTACGCCACGGCGCGGCCACCGAGGGACGGCCCGCAGACTTCGCCGGCGGCTGGACGAGAGACTCGGCCGTCACGGGCGGCTTCCGCGCAATGCGGCGGACGGACCGCACCGAAATGCCGGTCTGGGCGGCGACATCGAGCTGCGGTACCCCTGCGCGGAGCAGGGCTTGAACTTCGTAGTTCCCATCCAGGAATTGGGCTTCCGCGGCTCGGTTGGCGCGGCGCGAATCCGGCTTGACGGCGAACGGGGTCCGTGTGCGCTGCCGGGGGCCGCGC
>RFKJ01000395.1 GCA_003694325.1 Deltaproteobacteria bacterium | reverse complement strand
GGGCAGGGGGGCGACGAGGAGGGCCGGCTCGTCGGCGCCGGCGCCATCGGCCAGGGCGGCGACGATGGAGCCGTCGGGGCCGAAGACGGTGCTGCCGCCGGTGAAGCCCTCGGCTCCGACCCAGGTGCCCGCCAGGTTGGCGAACAGGAGGGGCACGCCCAAGGCGGCGGCGGCCCGTGGCAGGAAGGCGTGCAGGTAGGCCGGCGACCGCGTCGCCAGGGGCGCCAGCAGCGGGCGCAGCGGGGGGGCGAGCCGGGCCGGGCGCCCCCGGTAGTCGGGCCAGGCGGCGGCGACCAGGACGACGTCCACCCGGCCGACCAGGGGCCGCCAGGCTCCACCCTGCATGATGTCGGCGCACAGCAGCAGGCCGGCCCGCCGGCCTTGCAGCGTCCAGACGGCGGGGGTGCGGCCGGCGCGGTGGTGGGCGGACTCCCGGAGGGTCGGGTAGCGCTTGAGGTAGCTGCGGTGGCAGCCATCTGCGCCGAACAGCTCCAGGCGGCTGCCGTCGCCGTCGATGAGGCCGGCGACGATGTCGAGCCGATGATCGCGCGCCAGCGAGGCGGCGGCCCGCCGGGTGGCCCGGGCGACCTCGGGGCAGCCGGGTGCGAGGTGGTACCCGGACAGCGCAGCTTCGGGCAGGAACAGCAGGTCGGCGCCCTCGGCGGCGGCCCGGGCGGCGAGCGCGGCGAGCCAGGCCCGCCGGCGGGCCGGATCGCCCCGGACCCCGGGAAGCTGGGCGATGGCGACCCGGCTCAAGGTCCACCCTTCGAGGGTTTGGGGGCGATCCGGTCGAGCACGGCATCGACGGTGGCCTCGGCGGCGACCTGGTGTCCCGCCGCGGTCCAGTGGCCGTCGTAGGCGAAGCTGGTCCGGGTGCCGGCCTGGGTGGCGGCGCGCAGGGCGGGGGTGAGATCGACCACCGGCAGCGAGTCGGGCATCAGGGCGGTCACGAGCCGGGCCGGGGCGTCCAGGTCCATGGTGGCCGGATCGATCCCGTAGGCCCGCAGCGTCGGGGCGGCCCGGTCCGTGGCCACCGCGAAGGCCGGCGGGATGAGCGTGACGAGGCAGCGGAGCCCCCGTCGCGCACAGGTGTCGGCGTGGGCCTGCAGGGCGTCGGCGGTGGCCCGGCGGACGTCTTCGGGCACCGGCGCGGTGGTGAACAGGGCCAACTCCTCGGCATAGCGTTGCCGGATCGCCTCCGGCACCCGCCCCGTCCAGGCCGACCAGGTGGCGCGAGCCCGGGCGAACAGGTGGCTGTGGGCGGCCAGCCGGTCGGCGAGACCGACCGGAGGCTTGGCGCGGCCGGGGCGGCCGGCGGCCAGCTCGGCCTTGCGGGCCTCGAACCGGGCGTTCTCCCACAGGTCGTTGCCGAGGAAGAAGTTGAGGACGACGACCTTGGCGGACAGGGGGCGGACGACCTCCTCCACCCGCAGGGTGGCCTGGCGGGTGCCGTAGCCGTCGACGCCGCCGTTGAAGACCTCCACCGGCCGGGGGGTCCGGGCCGCCAGCAGCGCCTGGAGGCGGGCGGCCATGGTCTGCGACTCGTCGACCTGGGCGCCGAGGGTGAAGCTGTCGCCGACCAACAGGACCCGGACCGTGCCCGGGGCGGGCGGCGTCACCGGCGGGCCGCGCAGGCCGAGGTCGTTGGTGCGGACGGTGGTCCGGAATTCCAGCCCCGACACCGTGGCCACGGCGTTGCGCCGCAGCCGCCACAGCAGCGTGGGATCGGGCTCGATGAGGCTCGCCGTGCCGTCGCTGCGCCCGCCGGCCAGCAGGAAGTCGCCCTGGGTCCCGCCGATGCGGCGGCTCAGCACCTCGCCCAGGCCGAGGGCGAGGAGGCAGCCCACGGCGAGCAGGGCGAGGCGCCCGGGCAGCGAGCGACGGGTCACGGCGAAGGCTCCGGCAGGCGGAACAGGTAGCTTCCGTCGGCGCCCTCGGCGACCAGCTCGAGCTGCTGGCGGGCGACGGCCAGCAGTCTCCGCTCGGCCTCGGGGCGGATCAGGCCGCTGCCGGTATGGATGATGAGCCAGCCGAAGCCGAGGTCGGCCACGGACGGGGCGGTGCGGTCGAGGCGTGGCGCGGCGCCGTCGCCGACGAGGATGTCGGTGACCGCGTGGGCGAAGGCGCTGTCCTCGACATCGGCGATGAGTACCCGGCCGTCGGGGCAGGGCTCGGTGGCCAGGGTGTGGCGATGCACCGGCCATCCGCGGTGCAGGCTGCGCTGGAAGCGGACCGGGGGAGGCAGGATGTGGCCGTTGGCATCCACCATGGCCGGCCGGTCGGGGTCCCAGCCGAGGGGTGGGATCTCCAGCAGGCCGCGATCGTCGTCGTAGGCGGCCAGGGCCCGGTGGGCGTCGGCCGGCAGCAGGGTGCTGGCCGGCATGGGGGGGGCCGCCGGGCCGACGAGGAGCTGCTCGGCGGCGGGGGCGACGGCCACCAGGGCGAGGGCGAGCGGCGCAGCACGGGACCGGGAGAGCCGGCGGGCCAGGCGCAGCCAGGCCGGAGCACCGGCCAGCGCCAGGAAGATGCCGGTGCCGTACAGCAGCCGGCCGGGGACCTGGACGGTCTCGAACAGGGACCCCACGAGGGGCAGCGACCGGAGCAGCGCGAGGGGGCCCGGCAGCAGCCGGCCGGCCGGGGTGGTCAGCGCCCACCCGTTGAAGAACAGCACCGGCCCGGTTGCCAGCAGCAGGGGAACGGTCGCCGCGGCGAGCAGCCAACGAGCGAGCCGATCGCGCCGGGCGGCCGCCACGGCCGCGCCGACGGGGATCCAGCCGAGATAGTCGAGCGGGAGGTGATCGTCGCCGTCCGGCCGGCGGCCCGGGCGCAGCAGGGCCGCGGCGTCGGCGACCAGCAGCTCCCGGCCGCTCGGGGGGGGGCCGCGCAGGACCCGGCCGAGGTCGGCGGGCAGGGCCGCTCGGCGCTCGGCCGCCGGGTCGGTGTCCAGGCTGGCGGGGCACAGGCCCCGGGCGTCGCCGCTGTCGGCGGTCTGCTGGAAGTGGAGGACCATGGGGATGGAGATGGCGACGACCAGGACGGTGGCGAGCACCAGGGCACGCCGGTGGCGGCGCAGGGCGGGGGCGACGGCGAGGGGGGCGCCGAGCAGGGGCCCCATCAGCAGGTAGGGCGAGGACAGCCAGGCGCCGATGGTGCCCAGGCCGAGGGCCGCCGCGCCGGGGCCCCGCCGCCCCTCGGCCAGCAGCAGCCCCCCGCCGGCGGCGAGGGCCAGCCAGCCCAGGCCGAGGTTCTCCGGCTGGCCGTTGCCGATGGCCGACAGCTCGACGCAGGAGAGCCCGGCGGCGGCGCCGACCGCCAGGCTGGCGGCCCGGGTCGCGCCGTCGCCACCTTCTGCTGCGGCTGGCAGGAGGCGTCGGGCGACGAGGCTCCAGCCGAACATGCCGGCGGCGACGTGGAGGATCAGCGAGGCGTTGATCGCCGCCGCCACCCCGGTCACTGGGGCCAGCAGGAGGGCGACGAAGGCCTGGGGCAGCGCCACCGGGACGGTCTCGACCGCGACCTGGGGGTTGAGCCACGACATCGTGCCCCTCCACCAGGCGCGAGGGGGGGCATCGAGCAACCAGGCGAGGACCGTCCAGGCGTTCACCCCCTTCTCTCCCAGCACCATGCTGGCGGGGTGCAGGGGCAGCGGCCAGCAGGCCCACGCGGCCAGCGCCAGGGCGTACAGGCCGGCGATGACCGCGTCGCGGTGCGGGCGGAGGAGACGCATCGCGGTAGCAT
>RFKJ01000394.1 GCA_003694325.1 Deltaproteobacteria bacterium | reverse complement strand
CTGCCGGTGGTGGTCGCCGGACCGCGGGGAGACCTGGAACTACGATCCGCTGCCCGAGCCGCCCTTCGACGTCGCCGCCCTCGACGACGAGATCTGGATCGCCGGGCCGCGGGGGCTGCGCCACGGGCCGCCCGGGATGCTGACGACGACGGAGCTGGGGGACACCCCGGTGGTCTCGCTCCACGAGGACGGCGGGGTCCTGCTGGCGGTGACCGATGCCGGCAACCTGTACAAGCGCGAGACCGACGGCGAGTGGACCGACCTGGGTACGGTGGGGGACGGGGTGCTGTCGGCGGCCTGGGACCGCCTCTCGGAGACGGTGTACGCCGCCGACGACCTGGGCGACGTCTATGCCTTCGACGGGAAGTGGCGGAGCTGCGGAGAGCTGCCGGCCTTCGAGCACCCCTACATCTACCAGATGGCGGTCACCAACGAGACGCTGCTGGTGACCCCGGGCGACGACGCCCCCTACGTCAGCGTGGACGGCTGTGCGAGCTGGCAGGATGTCTCGGCTCTGCTGGCCCAGTACGAGGTGGAGGGAGGCGTCGCCGATCCTACGCACGCCTACTCGGCGCTGGGGGCGTTCGGCGCGGACTGGTACGTGGCGGGCTGGGACGGGTGGGCCCGCACCGATGACGCAGGCGCGAGCTGGGCCCTGGGCTTCCTCGTCCCGGTGGACTACACCCGGGGCCTGGCCTTCTCCCCGGATTTCGAGACCTCGGGGCGGGCCTACATCGGCGGGTACGCCGCCGGGCCCATCGTCGCCATCGACGGCGGCGCCGACTACATCGCCACCGGCTACGGGCTGTACCGCTACAACTCCCAGAAGGTCTACGTCGCGCCGGACGACCCGGACACCGTCTACGCCATCGTCGGGCACTCCCCGTGGCGCAGCGACGACGGCGGCCTGTCGTGGACGCGGCTCGGGGAGTTCTTCGTGCCCACGCTGGACTTCAACCCGCAGCCGGGCGGCGAGGTGTGGCTGGTGGGGACCGCATCCAGCCGGGAGATCACCTCGAACGTGGCCCGCAGCTACGACCGGGGCGACAACTGGGAATTCGTCGACAGCGTCAACAGCGCCCTGGAAGACAGCGTCGCGGCCCACGTCACCGTCGCCCGGGGGGCCGACGGCCACACCCATCACCTCGTGCTGGGCCAGAAGCCGGTGCGAATCGCCCACAGCATCGACGACGGGGCGAGCTGGGAGCGGATCTACGAGGGGCCGGCCGGCGTCGACGAGGTGACCGAGGCCATCGCCTGGCCGGTGGACGAGGCCACCTCCATCGTCGCCGGCGTGGGCCACGAGATGGTGCGCAGCGACGACTGGGGCGAGACCTGGGTGAGCACCGCCGACCTGACCCCCGACACCGTCATGGAAATGGTGGGCGCCGATGACGGCACCATCATCGCCGGCCTCCAGAGCGGCCGGTTCGTGCGCAGCGTCGACGGCGGCGTCACCTGGGAGGACCTGGGCATCCAGCTCAACTGCGCACCGCGCGCGCTGGCGGCCCGCCCCGGCTTCGCCGAGCACGACGTGGTCCTGGTGGGGTCCCACGACGGCGTCTTCGCCATCGAGGGCGTGCACTCGGACGCCCCCACCATCCGGCGGTGGGGTGCCTGGCAGGTGGTGGACGAGGCCAGCCAGCCCATGCTCTGCGAGACCTGCCCCGGCAACGAGAAGGAGCTGGAGAAGTACCCGGGCGCCGGCCGCGACCAGGTGATCCGCGTCCAGCCCGACATGGTGCTCAAGACCGTGCTGCGGGGCTCGGTGATCCGGGTGCTGGGGGCGGTGGACGGCAGCGGCAACGTCACCGTGGAGGTGGGCAGCCCGCGGCTGCCGGGGGAGTTCGTCACCCTGGGCGGGGAACCGACCGACGGCATCACCGAGCTGGCCCGGTTCGAGGTCGAGAACGGCTGGCACGAGGTGGAGATCCGCGGCGTCACCGGCACCGGGGTGGTGATCGACGCCGTGGAGGGCATCGATGACCAGCCGCCGCTGGCCTACGGCACCGGCGGCGACACCGGGGATGGAGGTGCTGCCGATGGGGGGGCTGCCGACGGAGGCTCCGCCGATGGGGGCGCCGCCGATGGGGGCAGCGACGACACCGGCGATCCCGGCAAGGGCGACGGCTGCGGGAGCTGCTCCGCCGGCCCGGGCGCGACCGGGATGTGGCTGCTGCCCGCCGCGCTCCTGGTCCTGTCCGGGCGCCGTCGACGCCGGGCCTGAACCGGTCGCCGGGGCGGCCGGGGACGAGCCGTCCCGGCGCTCGCACCGGGAGAAGGGGCGAGCGATCGCCGCGGGTTCGTGGCATGGTGATCGCGTCACACGAGGGGTGAGCGATGCGGTCCCTGCCTTCCGCCCTGGTCCTCCTGCTGCCCGCCACGGGTTGCATCATCTACACCGGCGACGGGTTCGACGCCGACGCCGGCCCGCCATCCCACTGCGGGTCGGGGTCGGGCGGGCCGGGGGGAGACCAGGGCGGCGGCTTCGGCGGGGCCGACACGGCCCGGTACACCGGCGTCGCGGTGGAGATCCTGGAGCCGGACGCGGGCCTGGATCTCGACGGCGACGGCGATGTCGACAACAACCTGCCCATCGCCATCGACGCCCTGTCGCAGGCGCTGGGGGGAGACCGGTCCTGGGACCCCGGCGCGGAGTTGCAGCGGCTGGTCGAGGACGGCGCCTGGGTGCCGCTGATGCAGGTTCGCGACGTGGAGGACGGGCTGGTGGTCGGGCTGCTGGCGGGGACCCGCGCGGAGGATGGCGGGCTGGCCGTGCTCCCGGGTTCCTACGACGATGCCGGGCGCATCGTCAGCGTGCTCCATGGGGAGCGGTCCCGCTCGGGGGGCTTCGAGGCCGGGCCCGGGCCGGTGCGCCTGCCGGCGCGCCTCGCCGGTGACGTCGACATCGTCCTGCCGCTGGACGGCGCGATGGTCGTCGGTCGGACGTCGGAGGACGGCGCGGCGACCATGGTGGCCGGCGTCGTGCCCACCGAGCTGCTCATCGAGTCGGCGCTGGCGCCGTACCTGGGAGCCGATGGGCTCGACATCGACGGAGACGGGGTCGCCGACCTGTCCACCGAGGCGGTGCTCGACACCGTGGCGGAGCTGCTCGACGATCCCGCGGTGACGGACTTCATGGACGACGAAGGCGGGCGCGGCATCTCCGCGGCGTTCTGGATCGACTGGGAGGCGGCCGACTTCTGAGGGGCCGAGCCGGGGCGGGCACCGGGCCGGCCCGGCGACCTCGGTGAACAACCGGGACACGGTCCGGGACCGGCGGGTGGTAGACTGTGGAGGTCCACGCGGCGGATCCACCCGTTCCCCGAGCGTTGCCGATGTCTGTCCCGGTCGTCGTGCGGGAGCGCTCCCCGAGCCGGGAGTCGGTGCAGCTTCCCCCGGGTCATGCCGACCTGGCGGTGTTCGCCCTCGAGGCCACCGGGGAGCCGCCCGAGGGAGTGGTCGCCTTCCTGGCCGACCGGGCGCGCGGCGCAGGGCTCGCCGGCGATCTGGACGTCTGCGACCTGGCCTGCGGGACCGGACGTCGGCTGGCCTGCATGCAGCAGCGAGGATGGCGGGTGCGGGCTGCGGAGCCGGACCGACGCCTGCGGATGGCCGCCCGGGGACGGTTCTCCGGGGACCTGCTCATCGACGGGACACGACCCGACCATCTCGACGTGCGCGCCGCCTTCGATCTCGTGCTGGCCTGGGACGGCGCGCTGGCCTACCTGCCGGGGGTGGGGTCCCGGATGACCGCCGTCCGGCGGGCGCTGCGGGCGCTGCGGCCGGGCGGGCTGTTCGTGCTGGAGCTGCCCCACCTGCTGTGGAACCTCAGCCAGGGCCTGCCGCCGGTCGTGGACACCGTGACGACCCCGTCGGGCCACGAGGTGCACCGCGTCCGGCGCGATGCGGTCGACCTCGACGGGTCGGTGGTCACCCGGCGGGATCACTACACGGTGCGGGATCCGACCGGCGCGGCCGAGGAGGTCGAGCTGGTCCACCGACTCAGCATCGTCACCACCCAGGAGCTGGCCCACGCCCTCCAGCAGGCGGGCTTCTCGGCGGTGGAGACCTGGTCGGCACCGGACGCCGATGCGCCCGGTCCGGTGGAAGGCCCACGCATCATCGTGGTGGCCCGGCGCTGAACCGGAGCGGGTGCGGACAGGCACGGGTGCCCCGACACCGGGGCGCCGGGGTACGCTGGTCGGGACCCGGCCTCGGCCGATGGCGTGGCCTGCACTCGGTGGCCTGCGCACCGGGTGCCCCCGCACCGGGTGCCCCCGCAGCGTGGCCTGCGCATCGGGGCCCGGGTCTTCCTGGAGGTTCCGTGCTCGCTGTCGCCCTGTTCACCATGTTCGCCTGTCGGTCCACGCCTCCCCACGCGGGGGATTCGGGAGACAGCGGGTCGGGCGGGCCGGACCCCTACGACGTGGAGGTCGGCCCCTACGATGCCCGGATCCGGTGGACCTCCTACGGCATCCCGCACATCGAGGCGGAGGACTATGGCAGCCTGGGGTACGGCATGGGCTACGCCTTCGCCCGGGATCATGGGTGCGTGCTGGCGGACCAGGTCATCATGGTCAACAGCGAGCGCAGCCGGTGGTTCGGCGACGAGTTCCTCGACGCCGACTTCGGTTGGAAGGCGCTCGGGGTGCGGGAGAAGGCCGAGGCCGGCTGGTTTTCGCTGTCCGAGCCGGTGCAGCAGACCCTCATCGGCTACGCGGCCGGCTACAACCGGTACCTCGAGGAAGGAGAACTCGACCCCCGCTGCGCCGGGGAGCCCTGGGTCGAGCCCATCGACCACATCGACCTGCTGACCTACTACCTCGCCCTGGGACTGTACGGGTCGGGTGCGGTGCTGGTGGACTACATCGGCAGCGGAACCCCGCCCGGTGCCGCCGCCGACAGTCGGGGAGGAGCGCGCCGCCCGCCGCCGCCCCTCGAGGTCTTCGACGAGGCGGTCCACCCCCGCATGGGCAGCAACGGCTGGGCCATCGGTCGGGACCGCGCGGCGCACGACGGCGGCCTGCTGCTGTCCAACACCCACTTCCCGGCGGAGGGCGAGCGGAAGTGGCACGAGGCCCAGCTCACCCTGACCGGGCAGTGGTCGGTCTACGGCTCGTCGCTGATGGGGGTGGCGGTGATCAACCTGGGCTTCAACGAGCACGTCGCCTGGACCCACACCGTCAGCCACGCTCCGCGGTTCACCGCGGCCCTGCTGACCCTCGACCCCTCGGACCCCACCCGCTACCTCTACGACGGGCAGTACCTGGACATGGAGTCGCGCACCTGGACCGTGGAGGTGCTCCAGCCGGACGGCAGCCTGGAGCCGGTGACGCGAACCCTCTACAGCACCCGCTGGGGACCGGTGATGAACGCGCCGGTGCTGGGCTGGAACGAGCTGTATGCGGTGGCGATGACCGACGCCAACGACAACGACCTGGCCATGCTGGAGACCTGGTTCCAGATGAACCGGGCCGGCAACCTCGACGAGTTCATCGCCGCCCACCGGGACAGCGGCGGCATCCCCTGGGTGCACACCATGGCCGTCGACGAGACCGGCCAGGCCATCTACATGGACAGCTCGTCGGTGCCCAACTGGTCGCCGGCGGCCGAGGCCCGCTACCCGCAGTGGCTGGCCGAGGAGCCGCTGGCGGCGCTGTTTGATGACTACGGCATCTACACGGTGGACGGCTCGGACCCGGTCTTCGACTGGGTCGAGGAGGAGGGGGCCTGGAAGCCCGGCCTGGTGCCGTGGGACAAGCAGCCCCGCCTGATGCGGACCGACTTCGTGTACAACGCCAACGACAACCACTGGTTGAGCAATCCCGACGAGCCCCTCGAGGGCTACCCGATGCTGTACGGCTCCGAGCGGACGCCGCGGAGTCCGCGGACGCGGATGAACGCCCGCTACCTGTCGGAGGTCGGGCCCGGATCGGCGTCGGGGGAGGACGGGCGGTTCACCCTCGCCGAGGTCGAGGCGGCGGCCCTGGGAGGACGGGGAGTGCTGGCCGAAGAACTCCGGCAGGCGGTGGTCGACCGGTGCGCCGGGGTGACCGAGGTGCAGACCTCCGAGGGCCCGGTGGACATCTCGGCGGCCTGCGCAGCGCTGGCCGCGTGGGATGGCACCGTCACGGTCGACCAGGCGGGCCCCCCCGTCTGGCGGGAGATGCTGGGGTCGGGCCTGTTCACCGGGGACGACCTCCGGGATGCCGGCGCGCTGATGGACGTGCCCTTCGATCCCGACGACCCGGTGGACACCCCGACGGGACTGGCGGCGGAGGCGCCGGTGCTGGAGGCGCTCGGCCTGGCCACCCTGCGCCTGCAACAGGCCGGGATCACCCCGGACCAGCCGCTGGGCGAGGTCCAGTTCATGCGCAAGGACGACGAGGACCTGCCGGTGCCGGGTGGCAGCTTCATGGAGGGGGTGATCGCCATCGCCGAGTATTCGGCGAGCAACGCCACCCTGCTGCCGGTGGAGCCCCACCCCGAGACGGTGAACCCGGAGACCGAACTCACCGTCGAGGGCTACCAGCACAACTACGGCAACTCCTTCATCCTGGCGGTCCAGCTCGGCGAGGGCGGGCCCGACGCCCGGGCGGTGATGACCTACAGCCAGTCCGATGACCCCCGCTCGCCCCACTTCGACGACCAGACCCGCCTCTACGGCCAGGGGCAGATGCGGGACGTGGCGTTCACCGAGGAGGAGATCGCCGCCGACACCGTGGAGGAGCAGGTGCTGACGTTGGACTGACCCGGGTCCCGGTCAGGGGCTCCACGCCCGCCAGGGTTCGGCTGGCGGGTCCCGGCGCAGCAGGACGGGGTCGGGGCCGCCCCAGCCGGCCACCAGGGCGCGCAGTGCGTCCTCGTGGTCGGCGTCGGCCACCACCAGGGCATCGTCGACGACGACCGCCGCGCGCCGGGGCTCGAAGTCGAGCCGGTGGAGGGCGGCGGACAGCAGCCGGGCGGCATCGTGGCCGTCGCCGACCCGAGCCCTTGCGATGCCCGGGCCCAGGGGCCAGAACGGCCGGGGGTCGACCCGGTCGACGTGGGCGCCGGCCGCGTCCAGGACGACCTCGTCGGGCACACCCCAGCCCGCGCGGACCTCGCGGCCGACCGGGACGATGCCACCGGGGAGGCCCAGCTCGACGACCCAATGCAACACCCCGTCGGGGGTGGCCGGGATGGTGGCGACCCCGTCGGGCGTGGCGGTGGCCTCGTCGGTCTTCACCGGGCGGAGGTGGATGAACGGCGCGACGGCGTCGAAGTCGGCCACCGGGGGCGGCGAATCGATCATGGCGAGGAGGGCCCGGGCAGTAGACGGCGGATCGGTCGCGGCGGAGACGATGCCCCACAGGGCGGGCACGTCGTGACGCCGGCCGTCGGGGCAGCGGGCGGTGGCCCGGTCGTGCTGCCAGGTACAGGCGGGATCGCCGCGGGCCAGCAGGCGGGCGCGGTAGGCGTCGGCGAAGGCGTCCAGGCCCTCGTGGGGAGCCGGCTCGGGCGGCCTGGCGCCGGCAGGGAGCTGCGGTTCGGCGCCGTCCGGCGCGGCGGTGCAGCCGATTCCCAGCAGCATGACGGCCAGCAGGCTCACCCCGGGTCGCGGCCGGATGTCGGGTCCGGGTGGTGACCGTGGTCGTGCCCGGAATCGTGGTCGTGCGCCGCCACGCCGGGGACGCTGCAACCGGGGCCCCGCCGACCGGCCTCGACCTCCTTGCGGAGCTTCTCGGCCAGGGCGAGGCGCGCCCTGCGGGTCTCGGCCATGTCGGGGAGGCGCTTGCCCTCGGGGATGCCGTTGCGCCACTCCGCCGGGAGGTCGTCGGGCTGGTGGACGAGGCGCCGGATCCGGCCGTCGGCGGCCAGCGCCAGCTCCCAGGTGCCGAAGTTCTCGTAGTCCCCGAAGGTGAGGCGGTAGCGGACCCGCCAGCCGTCGGCGCCCGGCGCCGGGTCACCCGCCAGGTCGAACCGCGCCTCCCGCGGCGAGCGGGCACACCACTCGGCGATGGCGTCGTGACCGACGAAGCGTTCCCGCTCCACGCCGTGGCCGTCGTCCCAACCGTGGCGGATCACCACGGCGTCGTCGGCCATGGCTGCGGCCACCTCCTCCACCCGGCCGAAGGCGTGGAGGGCGAGCACCCAGCGGTCGAGGGCCTGGCGGACGGTCGGAAGGTCGGACATCGCGGTCAGTATTCCACGGGAGGCGGGGCGTGCATCGCGCTGTCCTCGGCCGGCGCGGCGTCGTCGGTGAACACCGGCAGCGCCAGCGGGGCCTCGGCCGCGTCGGCGTCGGTGCTGGTGGCGTCGGCGTCCTCGTCCCAGCCCTCGTCCCAGCCCTCCGGCGGATCCCAGTCCTGGGGATCGGCGGCTTCGTATTCCTCGGCGTCGACCCAGTAGCCGTTCACCCAGGTCTCCCCGTCGAACCACCCGGGGATCCAGACCTTGCCGGGCTCAGCCACCGTCGGCTCCCAGTAGCCGGAGTGGTAGACGCCGTCCTCGTCGTACCAGGCCCCCACCCAGACGTAGCCCGGGCGGGACTCCGGTCGCCAGAAGCCGTCGACGTAGGTGTCACCATCCCAGAAGCCGGGCACCCAGACGTAGCCATCGGGCGCCTCGCCAGCCGGGACCCAGTAGCCCCAGACGTAGGTGCCGTCGTCGAGGTAGTAGCCGTCCACCCAGATCCAGTCGCCGGTGTCGCGGGTCTCGGCTCGGTAGTAGCCCTCGACGTAGACGTCGCCGACCCACCAGCCGGGCACGTACACATAGCGCCGCCCGTGCCAGACCGGAGCGGCGGCCGCCGGGACCCAGTGACCGGGAACCCAGACGGGGCCGTCCCAGTAGCCGGGGACCCAGATCCACCCGGGACGAGGCGGAGGAACCCAGGCGTCGGTCCAGGCGTGTACCTCGAAGGACAGCCAGGCCAGGGCCACCGTGGCGTGGACCCACCGGTAGTAGGGGTGGACGTACCAGTGGGCGTAGTAGGGGCGATACCACCGCCACCGGGGGGGTGGGT
>RFKJ01000393.1 GCA_003694325.1 Deltaproteobacteria bacterium | reverse complement strand
CTCCGCACTCCGCCCCCTGTTCCCGCCGAGCCGGGGAGCACCCCCCCTCCCACGCAAGACCCCCCTCCGGCGGGAGGGGGGCTCGTCGGTCACGGGGCAGCGGGTCCGTCAGGCCACCGTGATCTCCTCGCAGAGGTAGACGTCCTGGATGGCGTGGAGGAGCGCCACGCCCTCGTCCCGCGGCTTCTGGAAGGCCTTGCGGCCCGAGATCATCCCCATGCCGCCGGCCCGCTTGTTGACCACCGCCGTGCGAACGGCCTGCTGCAGGTCGTTGTCGCCGCTGGCGCCTCCGCTGTTGATCAGCCCGGCCCGACCCATGTAGCAGTTGGCGACCTGGTAGCGGACGAGGTCGATGGGGTGGTCGCTGCACAGCTCGTCGTAGATCCGCCGGTCGAACTTGCCGTAGCTCGTGCCGTGGGCGTTGAGGGCGATGTAGCCGCCATTGTTGGTGGCCATCTTCTGCTTGATGATGTCGGCTTCGATGGTGACGCCGATGTGGTTGGCCTGGCCGGTGAGGTCGGCGGCGGCGTGGTAGTCGACGCCGTCCACCTTGAAGCCGGGGTTGCGGAGGTAGCACCACAGCACCGTGGCCATGCCGAGGTCGTGGGCGGCGGCGAAGGCCTGGCTGACCTCGACGAGCTGGCGGTTGGCGTGGGCGCTGCCGAAGTAGATGGTCGCGCCCACCCCGACGCAGCCCATGTCGTAGGCCTGCTCGACCTGGGCGTAGATCACCTGGTCGAACTCGTTGGGCAACGTCAGGAGCTGGTTGTGGTTGAACTTGAGGATGAAGGGGATCTTGTGGGCGTACTTGCGGGCCACGCTGCCGAGGACGCCCAGGGTCGAGGCCACCGCGTTGCAGCCGCCGTCGATGGCGAGCTGCACGATGTGCTCGGGGTCGAAGTAGTCGGGGTTCCGGGCGAAGCTGGCGCCGCCGCTGTGCTCGATGCCCTGGTCGACCGGCAGGATGCTCAGGTAGCCGGTGCCGCCCAGCCGGCCGTGGCCGTAGAGCTGCTGCAGGGACCGCAGGGTACGGATGTTGCGGTCGCTCTGCGCGAAGATGCGGTCGACCCAGTCGGGACCGGGCAGGTGCAGGCGGTCACGGCTGATGGCCGGCTTGTCGAAGCCGAGCAGGTCCTCGGCTTCGGCGCCAAGGATCTCCTGGATGCGGGCGTAGGTGCTCACGGAAAGCCTCCGGGACTCGAGGGAGGACAGCCCTAATCCACCGCGCGATCCCGTGCCGGTGACTGCGGCGTGACGGCGGCAGCGCTGCGGCACGACCGCCGCGGCATGACCGCGGCGACAGCGCGACGACAGCGCGACGACGGCGCGGCGACAGCGCGGAAGCGGCGCCGACCGTGGTGGGATCTCCGGTTACCTGCGCCGGGTGATCCGCCTCGTCGACCTCCGCAAGTCCTACCCGACCCCCTCCGGCCCCCTGCCGGTGCTGCGGGGCATCGACCTGCACGTGCCGAAGGGGCAGCTCGCGGCCATCATGGGCAGCTCGGGTTCGGGCAAGAGCACGCTGCTCCACGTGCTGGGCATCCTGGACGGCTACGACGCCGGCTCCTACCACCTCGCCGGGCGCCACATCGCCGGCCTGTCCGAGGCCGACGCCGCCCGCCTCCGCAGCCGGGCCATCGGCTTCGTCTTCCAGTCCTTCCACCTGCTGGGCCACAAGGACGCCACCGAAAACGTCGCCCTGCCGCTGTACTACCAGGGGGTGCCGCGAGCCGAGCGCCTCGCCCGGGCGCGGCGGATGCTGGAGCGGGTCGGTCTCGGCGACCGCCTGGTCCACCTCCCCAGCCAGCTCTCCGGAGGCCAGAAGCAGCGGGTGGCCATCGCCCGGGCCCTGGTCAGCGGCCCCGACCTCGTGCTGGCCGATGAGCCGACCGGTGCCCTGGACAGCCACACCTCGGCCGAGATCATGCAGCTCCTGCGGGAGATCAACGCCGAGGGCGTGACCATGGTGGTCGTGACCCACGAGCACGACATCGCCGCGGCCTGTGACCGGGTGATCGAGCTGGAGGACGGCCGGATCATCGCCGACCGCGCCGGCGCCGGGCTGGCGTCGTGACCGGCCTGCTCGATCGGCTGCGCGAGGCGCTGCAGACCCACACCCGCCACCGCTTCCGGACGACGGTGACCGCCCTGAGCGTGGGGTGGGGCATCTTCATGCTGGTCCTGCTGCTGGGGGCCGGGCGGGGCCTGGAGAACGGCATGCGGTGGGACTTCCGCGACGACGCGGTCAACAGCGTCTGGGTGTACCGCGGTCAGACCTCCATCCCCTGGCAGGGGCGCCCCGTCGGGCGGCAGATCCGGTTCGACCTGTCCGACATCGCGCTGCTGTCGGCCGCCATCCCGGAGATCGACCGGATCAGCGGTCGGTTCAACCTCCGCGGGGAGTTCACCGTGTCGGCGGGGGCGCGGCGCAGCAGCTTCAGCGTCCGCGGCGTCCACCCCGACCACCGGATCATCGAGCAGACCATCATGGTCGCCGGCCGGTTCATCGATCCCCTCGACGTGGCCCGGCGACGCAAGGTGGTGGTCATCGGCCGACGCGTCGCCGACTACCTGTTCCCGGGGCGGTCCTTCGACGCGGTGCTCGGCCGGTGGGTGGACGTCAGCGGGATCCGCTACCGGGTGGTGGGTGTCTTCGAGGACGCCGGGGGGGAATCGGAGGAACGGCGGATCTACATCCCGATCACCACCGCCCAGGCGGCCTATGGCGGGGGGGACGAGGTCCACCAGATCCTGTTCACCCTGGCGCCCTCGTCGCTGGGGACGGGGTCTTCGGGGGTGGGGGGAGACGACGGCGCGGTCACCGTGGAGGAGAGCCGGCGGGTGGAGGACCGGGTCCGCCGGGTCCTCGCCCGGACCCATGGCTTCCACCCCGACGACCGCAAGGCGATCCGCATCCGGTCGGTGGCCGAGCGCTACGCCGAGCTGGTCGGGGTGTTCACCCGCCTGCGGCGGTTCATCTGGCTGGTCGGGGTGGGGACGGTGCTCGCCGGGGTCGTCGGGGTGAGCAACATCATGCTGATCAGCGTCCGGGAGCGGACCCGCGAGCTGGGGCTGCGCAAGGCGCTGGGGGCCACCCCCCGGGCGCTGGTGGCGATGATCATCCAGGAGGCCCTCATCCTCACGGCGCTGTCCGGCTACGCCGGCCTGGTGGCCGGGGTCGGGGTCCTGGCGCTCGTGGAACGGTACATGCCTGACAACGAGTACCTGCGGGACCCGCAGGTGGACCTCGGGGTCCTGGTCGGCGCCACCGTGGTGCTCGTCGTCGCCGGGGTGCTGGCGGGGTGGTGGCCGGCCCGCCGGGCCGCGGCGGTCACCCCGGTGGCTGCCCTGAGGGACGAATGAGGGGGCGGTCCCCCTCGCTGCTCGACCTCGACCTGTGGCTCGAGGTGGCCGAGACCGTGCGCCGCAACCGGCTGCGCACCGCCCTGACGATGTTCGGCGTCTTCTGGGGCATGGGGATGCTGGTGGTGATGGTCGGCTTCGGCAACGGGCTGGAGACCGGGGTGCGGGGCAGCCTGGGCACCAGCGCGACCAACGCCGTCTGGATCTGGGGCTCCCGCAGCACCCTGCCCTACGCCGGCAACCAGCCGGGTCGGCGGGTGCGGTTCACCGTGGACGACGTGGCGGCCATCGAGAGCCGGGTCGAGGGGATCGAGTACCTCTGCCCCCGAAACCAGCTTGGCGGCTGGCGCTCCGACAATGTCATCCGCCATGGCAACCAGGTCGGCAGCTTCGCGGTCCTCGGCGACGTCCCCGAGTATCGCTACGTCCAGCCGATCACCCTCCTGGGGGGGCGGGCGCTGAACCGACTGGACCTCGACGAGCGCCGCAAGGTCGCCCTCATCGGGGTCCAGGTTCGCGACGAGCTGTTCGGGCCGGGGGTCGATCCGGTGGGGCAGGGCATCGAGATCCAGGGCCAGTGGTTTCAGGTCATCGGCCTGTACTCCTCGCCGGCCCGGGGCGATCGGGGCGACCGCCAGGAGTCGGAGATCCACATCCCGTTCACCACCTTCCAGCAGGTGTTCAGCCCCGACGGGCGGATCGGCTGGCTGGCGCTGACCGCCCGGCCCGACGTCGGGGCCGCCGAGGTGGAGCGGCAGGTCCGCGCGGTACTCGCCGAGCGACACGGGCTGCATCCCGACGACCGGCCGGCCATCGGCTCCTACAACGCCGAGGAGGACTTCCTGAAGGTGCGCAACACCTTCATCGGCGTGCGGGCCTTCGTCTGGCTGGTCGGCACGGCGACCCTGCTCACCGGGGTGTTCGGCATCAGCAACATCCTGCTGGTGAGCATCCGCGAGCGGACCCCGGAGCTGGGGATCCGCCGGGCGCTGGGGGCGTCGCCGGCCAGCATCGTGCGGCAGGTGCTGGTGGAAGCCTTCGTCCTGACCTCGACCTCGGGGCTGCTCGGCCTGGTGGTCGGCGTGGCGATCATCGAGGTGTCCGCGGTCCTCATCGGCGACGACACCGACATGATGGGCCGGCCGTTCATCGAGCCGGGTGTTGCCCTGCTGGCCGCCGCCGTGCTGCTGTGCGGCGGGCTCATCGCCGGCATCGTGCCGGCCTTCCGGGCGGCCCGCCTCCGGCCGGTCGAGGCGTTGCGGGCGGAGTAGGGGG
>RFKJ01000392.1 GCA_003694325.1 Deltaproteobacteria bacterium | reverse complement strand
TCCAGGGCGGTCGGATCGACCCGTCCACGGGCCCGGAGCGCACAGCCGGGAATTCCCGGCGCCGACACCAGGAACGCCAGGACCCCGACCCACCGGCGCACCCGGCCGGTCGCCCCGCGTCGCCGTTGGTCGTGCCGCCGTCGTCGTGGTATCGCCGCAGGAGCACGCCCGGGTGGTGAAATGGCAGACACAGGGGCCTTAAAAGCCTCTTCCCTGAGGGGAGTGCCGGTTCGAGTCCGGCCCCGGGCACCACGCAACGGCGACGCACCGGCGGGTTTCATGACATCCTGACACCGACCGGCATCATACACTGCGCACGAGCTGGACCGGTTCTGCGCAGGACGCGCCGCCGGGACCCCCGCGGGCCACACGGCCGAGGACGGCATGGGACGCATCATCGGCATCGATCTCGGGACCACCAACACGGTCTGTGCCTACATGGACCGCAACGAAGCCCGCATCGTCATCAACGAGGAGGGCGGGCGGGTGACCCCGTCGGTCGTCGGGTTCAGCCGCCAGGGTGAGCGCTTCGTCGGCGACATCGCCAAGCGCCAGATGCTCATCAACCCCGAGACGACCGTCCACTCCATCAAGCGGTTCATGGGCCGCCGGTACCGCGACGCGGTCGGGGACCTCGGGCTGGTCGACTACACCATCGTCGAGGCCCGCAACGGCGACTGCGCGGTGTCGATCAACGGTCGGCTCTACAGCCCGCAGGAGCTCGCCGCCATGGTCCTGCAGAAGAT
Source organism: Deltaproteobacteria bacterium (assembly GCA_003694325.1). Classification (GTDB taxonomy): domain Bacteria; phylum Myxococcota_A; class UBA796; order UBA796; family UBA2385; genus J125. The sequence continues at coordinate 2,413 of RFKJ01000392.1, read as the reverse complement.
CCGGAAGGCGGCCGAGGACTTCCTGGGAGAGACGGTGACCGAGGCCGTGATCACGGTGCCGGCCTACTTCACCGATCGCCAGCGCCAGGCGACCCGTGACGCCGGCACCATCGCCGGACTCGACGTGATGCGGATCATCAACGAGCCCACGGCGGCGGCGCTGGCCTACGTCCACGACCGGAAGAAGTCGAGCACCATCGCCGTCTTCGACTGGGGCGGGGGCACCTTCGACATCTCCCTGCTCGAGGTCGACCGCGACGTGGCCGAGGTCCGGGCGACCCGCGGGGACAACACCCTCGGCGGTGCCGACATCGATCGCTGCATCGTCGATTGGCTGAAGGAGCAGTTCCAGCGGGAGCACGGCGTGGACATCGGCGACGACAAGATCGTCACCCAGCGCCTCCGCGACGCCGCCGAGCGGGCCAAGATCGAGCTGTCGGCGGCGTCCTCGACCGAGATCCACCTCCCCTTCCTGGTCAGCGACCACACCGGCCCCAAGCACCTGCAGTGCTCGTTGAGCCGGGCCACCTTCGAGCAGCTCGCCGAGCCGTTGTTCCAGCGTACCATCGACCAGTGCCGGGCCGCCCTGGCCGACGCCCGCCTGGACGTCTCCGACATCGACGAGGTCATCATGGTCGGCGGGTCCAGCCGGATCCCCCGGGTCCAGGAGCTGGTCCGCGAGCTGTTCGGCCGCCCGCTGAACAAGTCCTTCAACCCCGACGAGGTGGTGGCCATCGGCGCGGCCATCCAGGGCGGCATCCTGGAGGGCGAGGTCAAGGCGGTGACCCTCCTCGACGTCACCAACTTCTCGCTGGGCATCGAGGTCCAGGGGCACCGCTTCGAGCCGCTCATCCCCAAGAACACCACGATCCCCACCCAGAAGGCCCAGCTCGTCAGCACCGTGGTGGACAACCAGCGGACCGTGCGCATCCACGTCCTGCAGGGCGAGAGCCGCGACGCCCGCGAGAACGTCAGCCTGGGCGAATTCGAGCTGCAGGACATCCAGCCGGCGCCGAGGGGGGTCCCGCGGATCCAGGTCAAGTTCGCCATCGACGCCAACGGCATCGTCAACGTGACCGCCCGCGACACCCGGACCGGGGTGTCCGAGGAGATCACCATCGAGGCCCCGACGGGCCTGTCGAAGGTCGAGCTGGAGCGACTCCGGGCGGAGGCCGCCGGGACCCCGCAGAAGGCCGACATCGACCGCGAGACCCGGGAGCTTCGCGAGCGCGTGGAGCAGTCCCTGGTCGGCCTGGAGGCCTTCCTGCGGGAGAACCGCGGACTGCTGCCGAAGTCGGATATCTTCGAGCTGGAGCAGGCGCTCAAGCGCGGCCGCATGGCCCTGCTCAAGAGCAACGACACCAAGAACCTCGAGGGCCTGCTCGGCTACCTGAACCGCTTTCAACAACACCTCCGCGAGAAACTGGAGCAACAGGCACGCATGCACTGAGCCGGTGGGTCCGTCACCCGGGCGAGGCCGGGCACACCGACTGGTTCGAACCGAGCACCCGGAAGGTCGACCGTGGGTCAGCCCCGCGCCCCATTGCCGTTCCCGCTCCGCGGGTTCGCCTGCGCCGTCCTGCTGTTGCTGGTGACGGCCTGCGGTGCGGGCAACGATCTCCTGGGACCGCCGCCCCCATCCAAGGACGACCTGCCCCAGCTCGCGGCCGAGCAGGCCCAGGCCCTCGGGCGGGTGAGCTGCGCCGCGTGTCCCGATCGCTGGATGCCCCGCCCGTGCGATTTTCTCGAGGAGCTGCAACGCACGCCCGACACCCTCGACGCGCTGACCTGTGCCGTCGTGGCCCCGCCCGCGTCTCCGCCCGGGGTCCCCGAGTCGATCACCCCGGCCGTCGAGCGGCTGGTGACCGCACGCGCCGAGGCGCTCCACGATGGGGGCAACCACGTCGACGAAGCGCTGCGCCTCTACGCGTTCGGGTCCGACCTCCAGCGACTCGGCACCATCGAGCTGTGGCTGGTCGGCCAGCGGGCCCGGGCCGAGGCGCTCCGATACCTCGCCGAGGCCCCGCCCGACGACCGCTGGCCGCGCGAGCTGATGGACCTGGAGGCGGCCGCACCGGCTCCGTCGCGCATCGGCAACGTCGCCGTGCTCGAGCTGTTGCTGAACACCCGGGACCCCGGGTGGAATGCGCGCAAGGCACTGGGTCGGGGCGCGGAGGCCGCCCGGGCGGCGATCCGAGCCCGCCCCGAGGAGCAGGGCGACGCGATGCGTCAACTGCGCCTCGCCCTGTCCACCGCCTGGCCGGACGGACAAGCCCCCATCGACATCGTGTCGGTGTGGGACAGCGCCGTGGCCGTCCGCCATCGGAGCATCGAGGTGGCACTGACGGCGGCGGTGTCCGCGCAGCCGACCTGTCCTCCCTCCCTCGACAGCCTGGTCCCCGAACCCCTGCCC
>RFKJ01000391.1 GCA_003694325.1 Deltaproteobacteria bacterium | reverse complement strand
TCTGATCGGACTCCCAGGTGGTTCACCACCCGGGGACGGGCAGGATTCGTGCCGCGCTGGCGGCGGTGGCCGATCAGAGGCGCATGTGCGCGTGATGACGACCCTCGTTCAATCCTGCGGTCCCAGACCGGGAACCCTGACTGGTTCCCCGGTGGTTCACCACCCGCGGACAAGCTGTTGCCAGGACTCGTGCCGCGTAGGCGGCGGTGGCCGATCAGAGGCGCATGTGCGCGTGATGACGACCCTCGTTCAGTCCCGCTGTCCGGACCGGGAGTCCGGGAGGAAGAAGCCGGGAGGACTGTCTGCCAATGGCACCTCCTTGCTTTAGAGTTCGGAGGGTCTCCGAACTGGGGAAGGGGGCGAGTTCCTTGGACACCTTCAGTGTAGGCCTCGGGATGGGAGGAGGCAAGACCCGCGGCCGAAATTTCCTGTGGCGCGATGTCACCGCGACGGGGGCGATGCCCTCAGCGTGGCATGGGGCCCCGTGCTCATCGGGGTGCCACGGGCGTGATGGGGCGGGTGAAATCCGCAATTTGCAGTGCGCCCTCCGTCGCGGTGGCCAGGCGGAGGAAATCGTCGGCAGCCAGGATGACCGAGCGGTCGCGGCGTCCGGGGGTAAAGGCAATCACCGGCTGGCGTGCGAGGGACCCGTCGAGGACCAGGTCGACGGGGAGCACCGGCCGGCCAAGGGGAGGCAGGCTGCCGGGGACCAGGCCGGTGATGTCGAGCAGCTCGTCGACGGTGGCGAAGCGAAGCTTCGATACCCCCAGAGCCCGGCGCAGGGCGCGGCTGTCGAGGCGGCGGGAGGCGCTGAGTCCCACGATGCGCATGTCCGAGCCGGCTTTCACCAGGACGGCCTTGCCGCCGGCGGACAGCGGCAGGCTCCGGAGCGCGGCGGCGTGCTCGGCGCTGTCGATGGGGGGGTGCTCCAGCCAGCGAGCGTCGATGTCCAAGTCCCGCAGTCGGGCGGCGATGGTGGCGCACACGGCATCGTCGCCGATGCCGGGCAGGGGCTGGCGCCGCAGGTCCGTCATCGGGGTCCCCCGTGGGCAGGTCGGCGCCGCCGCGGCACCACCCGCCAGTAGCGGTCCGGGTCGTCGTTGACGAACACGGGGCGGGTCAGGGTGGGCCGCCGCCGGAGGGACAGCGCGGCCGCGGCCATCTGCTCGGGGTTGGCGTTGGGGGGAAGGTCGATCGGCATGGCGGCGGTCTATCGTCCGGCGGACGCGGGCGGCTCACCCGGCCGCGCGGAAAGCGGCTACCGGGCCGCCGGCAAGCAGCCATATCGGCCGACTGCCGGTTCTCCCTCCCACTCCGTGATCGGGCCGACCTGCTCTTCGAGGCGGTGCAGGGCGTCGGCGAGGAGGGGCGCGTTGCGAAGGTAGAGGTCGTGGTTGTCCTCTCCCACCATGTTGCCGTCGCAGAAGGCCAGCACGTTGAGGGTCAGCGCGAGGTAGAGGTCGTCGGGGTGGAGCGTCAGGTCGAAGCTGCCCGCGCTGCGGATCCAGCCACGCTGCAAGGGACCGCCGGGTTCGAGCCGGACCCAGGCGTTCAGGTCCAGGTCGGCGAAGAAGGAGTCGAGGTCGAGGGGGGCGGTCTCCACCGCATGGAGGGCCCGGGCTTCGAAGGCCTCCGCGGATTCGTCGGGACCTCGCTGGAGGGTCGGAAGAGACCGGGCGGGGCCCTGCATTTCGGCGGTACGCAGGCGCAGGAAGTCCCGGCACGCGTGGATGCTGCGACGCAGGATGTCTGCGATGATGGCGTTCCCGGACACCCCCGGGTCGGGGTTCCGGGCGGCTGTGAAATACCAGGTGGCGACGTCCTGGCGATAGCGCCAGGAGTCCATGACGGGGCGGCAGTCCGGGTCGTCTCGGGACGGCGGGGTCACCATGAGCCCTCCAGGTGCCCGACGAAGCGCGTGCCGTCGCGCCGGAAGGTCAGCTTGACGTGCCCGCCGTCCGGGGTCTTGTAGAGGATCTCGACCCAATCGACCGCCACGCTGTCGCGGGGCGACGGGAGCTTGTTGGAGACCCAGGTGGCGAGGGTCTCGGGCGAGACATCGGTGGCCGCAGCCTCGGTGGCGTCGAGACGGATGAGACCACCCTGCTCTCCGGTCTGCGCGGCCTGCGCCCGGATCTGCTCGTTGGCCGTCTTCAGGTTGCGCTCGACGGTGTTCCTGCCGAACGGACGCTGTGCGTCCCCGATCGCTTTGCACTCCACCAGCTTCGCGCCGTCCGGGGTGCTTGCCCGGTACTCTGGAACCCTCTCTCCTGGGTTCGTGCTCTCCGGCAGCCCCTCCACGACCGAACTCCTGCCCAGTGCTGTGTCACCTTCCAGCAGGTCGCGAGCCAGCCGCAGTTCTGCTTCCGCTTGTCGTGGCTCGTTGGTAAACAGTCTTCGGAAGCGGCTGATGAAGTCCCCCCGGACTCTATTGCCGAATTCGGACTTGAAGGCAACATATGCGTCGAATGTCTGTACGGTCGCCTTGTTCGGGGTCGTCCCCTTGTTGTTCAAGCGAAGGGTCTCGATCACTTCAGCCTGGGCGACGCTGTCCCCGGCAGCGGACCGCCACGCGCGGCCTGCCTCGTCCAGGAAGGCGGGGTCCTTGCCTGCGAGCCGGACCAGGCCCTCCGGGGTCAGGTCGGTCTTCATCGTGCGGAGGGCGTCGGCGCTGAACCGACGCATCAGGACGGTTGCCTGCTCCGGCGAGATTCCGAGTTCCGTCGCGAGGGCCCTGGCTCTTGCCCGCAGCAGGGCCTCTTCGGGACCGGGAAGGGGCGAGTCGCCGTCTCGGACATTGCGGGTTCGCTCTCCCAACCACCGGGCCAGTCGAGACTCGCCGATCGCTTCTCCAAAGCGCGTACCCCGGAGGACGCCGAGGACGGCGGGGATGCCCTTCGCCGCGGCGTACAGCACCAGCGCTTCGACGGCCACCCCCGCCGTGACGCCGATGGCTTCGGCGAGCTGCCGGGCGGCTGTGTCGAGGGCCTTCTGATCCCCCCGAGCATTCCACACGGAGCCGATGAATGACGCAAACGCCGCGCCGATGGCGGCCACCGATTGTGCGATCCACGCAATCAGGAAGCCCAGCCCCAGCCACTCGCAGAGAGCCAGGCCGACCTCGAAACCCGCCGCGGCCCCCGGAGCCGCACCCGCTCCGCCCGCGAGCGCGCCGATGGCTGCACCCACGGCGGTGGTGACCGCGAGCAGCACCACCGCACCGGCCGCCAACAGGAGTACGCCCTGCAGCAGGTTGCGAAGAGACTGTTCGACGTGGCGCGCCACCGCCGCGGGGATGTAGGCGCCACTGAGCGAGATCGCGGTCTGGAAGTCTTCGATGAGCTGGCCGGCCCGTTCGATGGCGTCGGCCAGGCCGATGGCATCGGCCGCTTCGTAGGAGTACGAGCCGGAGTTGACCACGCCCTGCATTCCGCGGGCAAATGGCTGGCTTGGAATCCAGATGAACTGGCCGGCCTGGAAGCCCACGGACTTCCAGCCGTCCACGGAATCGGGCACGTCGAGGTGGTTCACCGCGCCGAGCACATTGACGTAGAAGCGGAGGTCCTGACCCCAATCGTCGGCGGCAAAACCGTAGTACTTCCGTGCGATGTTGATGGCGTAGCCATCGGCGCCACCGGCCACTCGATGCAGGCGTGCGTTGGGTTCTGGGAGCGGGTGTTCGGGTGCCGACCAGAGGTAGGTCTCGGCACAGTAGCCGGTCTGCCCTTGCGGGGTCGACACGTACACCCAGCCGCCATCGAACCGACGGAGCACCTGCACGACCGTGTTGAAGTCCAGGTGGCCCGCGATGTTGTCCGGAGCGACCTCCGGTGACCTGCGAAGACGGAGCGCGGGAGAGCCGTCCCAGGCGACGATCGCCAGCTTGTTGACCGGGCTGCCGCCCGTGGGGAGCGAAGTGTCGGGGGAGGTCGACGTGTTCGGGGGATCATGGTCGAGCGAGACGGCGGACGTCCGCCGGGCTTGAGGCGTCCGGACCGGTTCCCCTCGGGTCGCACGCGCAGCCAGGTCGCGCGCTTCGTCTTCGGAGTCGTCGCCCGGGCTGGAGATGCTCGCCTCTCCGCCGCCGCCGTCCTGCAACCAGTGCACGAGCTCGTGGGCGACCGTCTGGATGTCTGCGTCGTCGGGCAGGTACAGCGCCTCCCCGTCCGATGCCCCCGCACCCCCGAGATCGGCGAGGTCTTCGGCGGCGATTGCGAACACTTCCACCTCGGAGAGGTCGCGGCCGAACGCCGTCTCCAGGGTCGATCGGAAGGGCAGCGGCCGTCTGCGATTCGCGCGTTCCTGCAGGCGCCGGCTTCGCTCGGCATTGCCCGCCGATCCACGCCCGGCCCGCCGCAGCGTCGGACCGCTGTCGACGCCTTGTGCATCGAGACCTGCGTCGTCGGTCGGGGCGATAGTTCTGCGTCGCGAGCGCGCCACCGGGGGACCCATCGGACGGGAGGGGAGAGTCGCTGGGAGATTGGAGTCTACCACCGGGTGCGGGCTGCCGTCCGGACCTCCCCGTGCTCGGTCCGACCTGTTGTGCGAGACGGTGCGGCCCGTCGGCGAGGTGAGGGCGCTGCGCCAGCCGTTCAGGTCCAGATCGGCGTCGAAGTGGCGGGCGTTTCGGAGACGATGCGGGGGGAGGCGAGGTGCAGGCGGCACCCCCCTTCGATCTCGGTCACGCTGCCCACTGCGACCACGAAGTGACCGCCGTTGGGTTCGTTGACCCGGATCCCGAGCAATCCCCCCTCCACCGGGACGACCCCGCCATAGGTGGTTCCGGGGCGACAGGCGTCGGCGAGGACATCGAGCGCCTTGCGGATGTGCTCGTCGCTCCGCAGCTCGAGGTAGTTCTCGGCTTCCTGCAGGCCCAGCAGCTCGCCGGCCTCGTGGGCGTTGAGGAACAGGTCCCGGAAGGCGAAGAAGTCACGACTGCGGGCCGCCTGGAAGATCAGCCGGCCCAGCTCGTCGTGGTTCAGGGCCACCACTCGGTGGTGGGGATGCTCCACCGTCGGGCGGGGGGTCGCCAGCCGTGCGATGAGCCACAGCACCAGCAGGGCCACGAGGGCCATGGTGAGCCGGAGGTTGCGGCGGGCACGAGCCAGGTCTGCTCGCGCCTTCCGGGTCCGGGCCTCTGCTGCGGCCAGAGCGCGGTCGTGGGCCCGGTCGGCTTGCGCGTCGGTGCTGTCGTCGTCGGCGGGGGCTTCTGCGGTGGGACCTGCCGCTGCGGGCTGTTCCGGGGTGGGGGCCGCGGTGTCGGCCGCGGAGGCGGGCACGCCGCCCCCGGTCGGGTCCTGGGCGATCGCCGCAGGAGTGGCGATGGAGAGCAGGAGAGCGAGCAGGGGACCGGACATCGGCGCCATCCTATTCCGAACTGCAGGTTCGGGGGAAGCACCGGGCGAACCGCCGCAGCTCCGGCCGCGCCCCGGTGGCCGAAGACGGCCCGGTGGTGCTACGAGGACGGCGAACGCGCAGCAAGGACCGAGATGCTCAGCCTGATCCTGCCGATCTCACTGGTGTCCTGCGAATCCTCCCCCATCCTGGTCGGGGGGGCCGACGACTGGGTGCCGGTCGCGATCGACGACGATCCCTTCCTTCCCCCCGCCGAAGCCACGGCCTGCACCCGGTGGTGGGTGACGGGGGAGGATCTGGTCCTGGACACCGCGGTGTGTCCCTGGTTCACGGCGCAGCAGCCGCTCTGGACGGACCTGCAGGGCGGTGACCGCATCACCTCGACCGTGGCCTGGGATCCCCTGACCAGCTCCGATGGGTTCACGTTGACCCTCGCCCTGATGATCGACGACACCGTGGTCTGGGAGCACCAGCACTCGCTGCCGGCGGAAGCCGGCGCGCTGGACATCGACGTCACGTTGGAGGCGCCGGCGGCGGTCGGCGCGCCCATGTACCTGCACGTCGATGGCGCCGACGCCGGGAAGGTTCGCTGGGGCCCGGTCTGGAAACCCTGAGGAACCTCGTCGCTGCCGGCCTCAACGCCGGCGGCGCGCCAGCCCCAGCAGGCTGAGCAGCCCGAACAGGGCGATGCCGCCGGGCCGGGTGGGTGCCTGGGCGCAGCCATCGCAGCCGCCGACCACCTGGCCGCCCAGCCCCTCGATGGACCCGTCAGCGGGGAAGTCGTCGCTCGGGTCCAGCGGGTCGCTGCCACGGTCGATCTCGGTGCCGTCGTCGACGCCGCCGTCGTCGGTGTCGGCGTCGGTCGGATCGGTGCCGTGCTCGTGGACCTCGGCGCCATCGAGCAACGAGTCGTCGTCGGTGTCGCTGTCGAACGGGTCGGACTCCCAGACGTCGACCTCGTCGCCGTCGGTCAGCCCGTCGTCGTCGGTGTCGTCGTCCAGCGGATCGGTGCCGGTCTCGTCGACCTCGCGGCCGTCCATCAGCCCGTCGTCATCGGAGTCGTCGTCGAGGGGGTCGGTGCCGTGGTCGTGGACCTCGCTGCCGTCGAGCAGGCCATCGTCGTCGGTGTCGTCGTCGAGGGGGTCGGTGCCGTGGTCGTGGACCTCCTCACCGTCGGTCAGCCCGTCGTCGTCGGTGTCCGGGTCGGTCGGATCCGTGCCGGCCAGGCTCTCCTCGCCGTCGGTGAGCCCGTCGCCGTCGGTGTCGTAGGAGTAGTCGTCGTCGGGGTCGAGGGGGTCGGTGCCGTGGATCAGGACCTCCTCGCCGTCGTTGACCCCGCCGTCGTCGGTGTCGGCGTCGTTGGGATCCGTGTTGTAGACGTCGACCTCGTCGCCGTCGGAGAGGAAGTCGTTGTCGGAGTCTTCGTCGAGGGGATCGGTCTCGGTCTCCAGGACCTCGCGGCCATCCGAGAGCCCGTCGTCGTCGGTGTCGGCGTCGGTCGGGTCCGTCCCATGGACGTCGACTTCGTCGCCGTCGGTCAGCCCGTCGTCGTCGGAGTCGTCGTCGAGGGGGTCGGTGCCGTGCTCGTGGACCTCGTCGCCATCGGAGAGGCCGTCGTCGTCGGAGTCGTCGTCGAACGGGTCGGTGCCCTCGTCGATCTCTTCGCCGTCGGACAGCCCATCGTCGTCGGTGTCGGCGTCGGTCGGGTCGGTGCCGTAGATGTCGACCTCTTCGTCGTCGTCCAGGCCGTCGCCGTCGGTGTCCACGCCGCTGTCGACGCCGTTGCAGTCCTGGTCGATGCCGTCCGCGTCGATCTCCTCTGCGCCGGGGTGGACGGATGCGTCGGTGTCGTCGCAGTCGTCGCCGCCGTACTCGTCGGAGTCGTATCCGTCTCCGTCGGCGTCGTAGTCGCTTTCGCCGTCGCAGTCCTGGTCGACGCCGTCGTACCAGGTCTCGGTGGCGTCGGGGTTGATGCTGGCGTCGGTGTCGTCGCAGTCGTCGCCGCCGTACTCGGCGGAGTCGTGGCCGTCTCCGTCGGCGTCGTAGTCGCTTTCGCCGTCGCAGTCCTGGTCGACGCCGTCGTACCAGGTCTCGGTGGCGTCGGGG
>RFKJ01000390.1 GCA_003694325.1 Deltaproteobacteria bacterium | reverse complement strand
GGGCTACGCCCAGCGGCCGACGATCGTCGGTCCCGAACCCCTGCACCACCGGGGACTGCTGGGCGGCAACCGGGTCCAGCCCGCCCCCCTCGCCGCCCGGGTCACCCGGCAGATCGACGCCGGGCACACCGGAGACTTCCGGGTCTACGACATCCGCAGGATGGACGGAACCCGACTCGGCGTCCTGGTGGTGACGGACGCCCAGTGGAACCCCGCCCCCGGCTGGGCGGCGGGTCGCGAGTACTGGTCGACCGCCATCCCCAACGGCGATTTCAAGCTCACGGTGGCCAACAACCAGACCCTCCCCGCCACGGTCCCCACCCTGGCCTACCAGCACGTCAGCTTCGCCGGCGCCCCGACCGGGACCCACACCGTGCAGACGCCCGGCTGGGCGATCAAGTCCGGGGGCGCCATCGTGGGCTACCTGCACCGGGCCTTCGACCACCTGGACTGGTTCATGACCACCTCCCCGATCACGGCGACCTACCCATCCGGAACCCTGGTCTTCTCCCAACTCGACACCAGCAAGACGGTCAGCAACGCCGCCACCGTCAGCGCCGCGAAGATCTGACGCCGGGCGACGGCGGAACACCGGCCGCCGTGCATCCGACTCCCGCCGGCCCCCCTCAATCCAGGCGGGCCGGCACCGAACGGGCCAGGCGGATGCCTACGTTGGCGTAGACCGTCTCCTCCGACACCGCGAAGCGCCCGGCCAGGCGCGCGTTGAGCTGCCGGCTGAACATCGAACCGCCCCGTGCCATCCGGTAGGGCGACTCGGGGGGGGCCCCGTCGGTGATGTCCACCCGGTCTCCGTCCACGACCGGCACCCGTCGATAGGTGTTGGCACAGAAGGTTCGGACGCACCCCGCGGTGTGCCGGACGCCGTAGACGCTGACATCCCCCGGGTACTCGTCGATCCGGCAGGGCACGGGGGTCCCTTCGTAGTCCTCCCCGATGCAGGCGCGCCCGGCGACGTAGTCCCGGCCCCACGGCCACAACCGACCCTGGGGGCCCCGGGCCGCCTTCTCCCACTCGAGGTCGTGCGGCAGCCGCCACGGCACGCCGTCCCGCCGGGCGCGCCACGCGGCATAGGCCATGGCCTGTCTCCAGCTCAGGTGGGTCATCGGCACGTCGGGCGTGTCCAGCCTCGAGTTGAGCCCCTCGGCAACGTCGAAGGCGACCCGACCCGCGTCCGTCCGGCGCCACAGCGGCAACGTCCCCATGCTCGCCGGCATCCGGGGCCCGGCCGCCTCGACCAGGTCCCACCGGCCCTCGGCCGCCAGCTCGTTGAGGTAGGCGAGGTATTCGCCCACGGTGACGTGAAACCGGGTGATCACGAAGCCGTCGATCCACACCTGCGCCGCCGGGATCCCGTCCATGGCCTGCTCGTCACCCCCGACCGGGCACCAGCCCCCCGGCACGTAGACCTCGCCGGGGCCCAGGCTGCCCTCGGAGAGCAGCCGGAGCACCGCCGGCGCGTCCTCGCCAGGCGGTACGAAGTCGACGCGCTCACCGCGCCGGATGTGCAGGGGCAGGACCGCGGGGTGGTAGCCCTCGTGCTGCACCACGATCTGGACCTGTCCCCGGGGCACCTCCACCGCCTCCAGCGGGGTCCGGCCGAGAACCCGGGCCCGCACCGGAACGAAGCGCCGCTGGCGTTCCACCTCCCGGTACAGGACGACCTCGGCCCCCGGCGGGTCGGTGTACAGGGTGAGCAGTCCGCCGGCCTGCAGCCACCGCAGGTGCCGCCCCCGGTCGTGCGCCCGGAGCAGCGTCTCCCACCGACGGGCACCGGTCTCGTCGCCGGACTCGTCGGCGGCGATCAACCGGTCCTTGTAGAGGTCGGCGAGCAGCTCGTGGGCACCATGGTGGCGCGGCGCCAGGGTGAGGGCGGTCGACAGCCGCGCTTCCACCTCGGCGAGCGCCTGGTCCGCGCGCCCCCGCAACCCCAGGGCCTCGTCCTCGAGTTCCCAGACCGCCACCTGGTCGGCCTCCTTCGGTCGGCGAGGCAGCTCCATGCGGCGTCGCCTCGCCTGCTGCTCGATGATGACCGCCCGCTGCTGCAGAGCCCCGGCCTCCCGCCAGAGCTTCCGGGCATCGTCCACCAGCAGGGCGGCCTCCTCGATCCGCCGCGTCCCGTCCAGCCACTCCTCCAGCGCCCGGGCGAGTTCTCCGGCGTGGGCATACCGATCCCCCGGTTCGCGGGCCATGGCCCGGGAACAGATGGCCGCCAGCTCCGGATCCGGCGCCGGAAGCCGCCCCTTCGCGGCCCGGACCACCGGCGGCGGGGGACCGGCCTTGACCCGCTCGACGACGTCCCGGCCGGTGCGCCCGCGGTAGGGCGGGCGGCCGGTGAGCAGGTGGTAGAGCGTGGCCCCCAGGGCGTAGACGTCGGCGGGGGGGCCGACGCTGGCCACGTCGCCGCGGGCCTGCTCCGGCGCCATGTAGGGAGGCGAGCCCAGCACACCGCCCGCCCGGGTGGCGGTCACCCGGGCGACGGACGGCTCCGTGTCGTCGACGTCGAAGTCCTCGACCATCGAGGCGACGAGCTTGCCGAGGCCCCAGTCCAGGAGGACCACCTCGCCGAACCGCCCGATCATGATGTTCTCGGGCTTCACGTCGCGGTGGATGTACCCCTCGGCGTGGGCGTAGGCCAGGGTCTGGCAGACCCGGAACAGGGCATCGACCAGCCGGCGGAAGGTCGACCCGTCCCCGTGGGTCGGCCAGGACGTCGAGGTTGCCGCCGCGTGGAGGTGGGCCATGGCTTCCTCGAAGGTCCGGCCGATGACCTCCTGCATGGTGAACCACCAGCGACCGTCCGGAAGCTGTCCCATGTCGTGGACCGGGACGATCCCCGGGTGCTGGAGCAGTCCCGTGGTCCGAGCTTCTCGGATGAACCGATCCACGGCCCGCTGGTGGGCGACCTTGTCGGCCCGGATGATCTTCATGGCGGAGCTGCGGTTGAGGCGCTCGTCCCAGACGCGCACGATGTCGCCCATGCCGCCGCCGTCGATGTCCCCCATCATGCGGTACCGCCCCGCGATGAGGTCGCCGCCCGGCAGGCCCGTCGACCCGGTGCCGCGCCGCCCCCCGCCGGCAGGGGTCCCGTCTTCGTCGGCGACCTCCCAGGCGAAGGTTCCGCGTTCATCGCCCGCTGTCGTCGTCACGGCCCCCTCCCGGGTGCAAGTCGGTCACTTTCCACGGCTTCCCGGACATGCTACATCCGCTCGGCCCCGCTCCCTCTCCCATCCATCATACGGCACCGTCATGGCCCGGATCCGCAAGGCCCAGGAAGGCGCTCCAGTCTACCTGCTCCTGCCGCACCAGACCATCGGCCGCGGAGCGAGCTGCCGCCTGCGAGATGATGATCGCCACGTCTCCTCGTCCCACGCCGAGATCCGATGGAACGGCGACCGCTGGGTGATCCAGGACCTCGGCAGCCGCAACGGGACCTGGGTGGGCGGGCGCCGGGTGGGCCCGGGTCGGGACACCACCCTCACCGCGGGGGTGACCATCGCCCTCGGTCGCCCCGACAACTGCTGGGTCGTGGTGGACACCGACGCCCCCGACGCCATCGCCGTGGGTCCCGATCGGAGCCTGCTCGAGGCCCGCGACGGCGTTCTCGCCCTCCCCGACGGTGACGAGCCCCAGGTCACGGTCTACCGGGACCACCGGGGACACTGGGTGGTCGACGACGAGACCGGCAGTCGCCGGATCGAGTCGGGCGCCACCATCCAGATCGGCGACCTGGTGTGGACGCTGTTCCTCCCCGAGGTCCACATCCCCACCATCACCCGCCTCGACCGCGCCCCGACCCCGGCCACCATCGGTCTTTCGCTGGTGGTGACGCCCGACGGCAAGCTCCGCGACGTGCAGATGCACCACGAGCAGCGGGTGCTGCCGGTGCGCAGCCGGGCCAGCGGAGCCCTGCTGCTCCACCTCGCGCAACAGCGCCTCGCCGACGCCGCCGACCCCGACCTGCCCGAGAGCGAGCGCGGGTGGCGGGATCAAGCCGAGGTCCAGCGGCAGCTCGACCTCCACGGCAACTCGTTCAACGTGGCCGTGCATCGCCTTCGCGCCGCCTTCGCCCGTTCGGGGCTCACCGAGGCGGCCGGCATCGTCGAGCGGCGCCAGCAACCCCACCAGGTGCGACTCGGCGTCGCCGACATCCGCATCCAGACCGGCTGACCGACGCCCCCCCGTCGGGGTGCCCGCCGGCCATGGCCCCCGCCGGCCATTACCGGAGCTGGGGCCCGAGCCCCGACGAGAGGCTGGTCAGCTCGGCGATGGCCGCGTCGTGCTCGGCACGCCAGGCGGCGAGCTGCTCCTCGGAGACCTCGACGTCGGGGATCCGCCACGCCGCGATGCCCGGCCCCGTCAGGGTCGGCGGCCCGCACATCTCGTCGAGGGTGCGCCGGACGTAGGCCGGGATGGGAGCCAGGCCGGTGCGATAGCTCACGATCAGCCAGCCGAACCCGGCGTCGCGGAGGAGCGCCAGGTCCTTGTCGGGGCTGATCGGCGGCCGGGGCGTGTTGTTGTTGAAGGCCGGCTCCAGCGCCTGCACGAAGTCCAGGGACTTCACGAACATCTGCCCCTCCCGCGCGAAGTACTCGACCCGCTCCACCGGGACGGCCTGGATCGGCAGGCCGTGGGCGATCTGGGTGAGGAGGGCGTTCCACCGGGTCTCGGGGTCCGATCGCCAGGCCATGGCGAGATCCACGACGGCTGCATCCTCGATGGACCGCATGGCGCCGATGTCGCCCACCGGGCGCAGCTCGAAGCGCTGCCACGGCCAGGGCGTGGCGCTGTGGCGGGCCACCTGGACGATGGCGACGGCCACGGCGACCACCGCGGCGGCTCCGGCGAGGCGGCCCCGCGGTCCGCGCAGTCCGGCCACCGACAGGGAGACGAGCCCGGCGAGGGCGACGGCGGTCATCGCCAGGAACCGCACCGGGAAGTTCAGGGGCTCGGCTACGTAGGACAGCGCGCGGTTCAGCCACAGCAGCGGCATGGCCACCGCGATCCCCCCCTCCATGGTGACCGCCTGCCCTGCGACGACGAGGTAGCTGCCGGTGGCCAGCACCCCCCCGAGCACGGCGACCGCGGCCAGGGGCAGGCCCCGACGCGGGCGGCGCACCACGCCGATGAGGGCCATCACCAGCGGCACCCAGCCGATGTACCGCCCGCCGACGTAGCCCTGCTGCTGGCGGGAGGTGGCCGCCCGGGCCGGGAACACGAGCTGATCGGGCTGGAGCCGGGCCGACACCGGGTCGGTCACCGGCTGACCGTGCTGGCCGGTCACGTAGGACCACAGGCCCACCCGGACCGGCTCGGGCGTCTTGTAGCTGGCCGAAAAGGTCCGGATCGCCGGCACGGTGACGGCCACCGCCAGCGCGGCGGCCACCGCGTAGCGCAGCAGCAGGCCCGGCGTCCGACGGCCGGCCCACAGGGTCGTGAGGGCGACGACGGCGACCGCCATCCCCAGGAAGAAGCCGTGGTAGAAGCACGTCAACGTGGCCCCGGCGAGGCAGGCGGCCAGGGCGATGAACCACCGCCAGCGGAGGGTCGCCCGCGCCCGCAGGAGCACGGTCAGGCCCAGCGGGATCCACCACAGGTGCCACAGCTCGCCGACGCCGACGTGGACGAAGAAGGCCACGATCGACGAGCCGACCAGCAACGACCCGCCGAGGATCCCCCCCAACCAGCCGCCACCCAGAGCCCGGCCGAACAGGGTGCCCGCAAGCCCGACCGCCACCATGTTCGCCACCACCAGGGCGTTGGACAGCACCACGAGGTCGGCGAAGGGCAGCAACGCCGAGATCGCACCGTGCAACGGCTCGATGGGGTACAGCACCATCCCGGTGGGGTGGTTGACCAGGCGGGTGAAGCCCGGCAGCGCGTGCTCCTGCCACACGCTGGCCCGCATGTACCACAGGGTCCACAGGTGCTTCATGCCGTCGGCGTGCTCGCTGCCGAGGGCCGCCCGCCCCGGATGCAGGGCCATGGGCCAGGTCAGGGCGAGGGACAGCAGCAGGTACCACCCGGCGGCCAGCAGCCACGCGAGCCGTCGGGCGCGAGGGGCCGGGGGGTCGGGCGGCGAGGTCATGGTCGGGCGCCTCCAAGCGGGCCGGCGGGCAGCCTACCGTGCTG